>JACOZV010000003.1 GCA_016181175.1 Candidatus Yanofskybacteria bacterium | reverse complement strand
AGGGTCGATGCTCCCGATAGCTAATCTGCATCGTTTAGGGCGTGGAATACAAGGGTATCTAATCCTTTTTTATGCCCACGCTTTCGCAACTGATCGTCAGCAAAGCCCTAGCAAGCTGCCTTCGCTTTTGGTGTTCCGTGTGATATCAACGCATTTCACCGCTACACCACACGTTCCGCTTGCCTCTGACTCGCTCAAGCAATTACGTTTCTAATGCGGCCTCACAGTTAAGCCATGAGATTTAACATCAGACTATAATTGCCGACTACTTGCGCTTTACGCCCAGTAACTCCGGATAACGCTTGGGGTCTCTGTATTACCGCTGCTGCTGGCCTTTAACAATACGTAAGTTATATTGTCTATAATATATTGGACTATATCATCACCCTTCTCGTCTAAAGAAGGGGTTCAGCGTATTATGAATGTTAAAAAAACATCCATCTAGCCATAAAGATGGCTAAGTCTCTGGGGGGTTAATTATAATTTAGGCAGTTTATATCTAAAGCAAGTTATAATGTGTGATTCTATCAGTTTTAAAAACTGATTTCGTCCTTGCTTACCGATATAAATCTGAGGGTATCTTGTACCTCTGCAAATTGGATATTGAACAGAAGAATTTACACCAAAATTTTTATCTAAAACCCTGGTTAATAAATTACATTCTTTTAAGGTGAAAGAGTTAGTTTTTAAACTAAAAGCATAATGACTTTTTGGTCTAAAATCTAAACTCCCATCATCCATATACCAAATTGCTAAACTCAAAGGATCAATTAGTATTTCCGAGACATTTAATGTTATCATTAGATTCGGTATTGAATTTCCATTGCTGGTTATCTTTCCTCTGTTTTGGTTCACCCGGGCAAATACTTTTTAATGTTTGATGGAGCCAAAAAACATAATCTCGTTGTTTATCTGAATGTTTTATCTCTAAACGACAGCCCCCATATTTATCTTTGTATATGTAGCCATCGCCCAATAAAGTTCCTATGATAATTGATTTTTGCTGTTTGGAAATACTATCCATATTACCTTAATTATAACAACTTCCCTGCTGATTGTTTCTTGCCGCGCCCACTTTTTTATTGTAAAAAATGGGACTTCAGCGGACAGCAAGAAATGTTTCAGCATATAAGCTGAATTTTCTATTCTCCATTACTGGAGAAGCTCTGCGGCCCATTGTCGAATATTCTCGACTGCTGCCACCCGTAGGTGTACGAGCCGTGTCTCAGTCTCGTCGTTGGGGGCCGTGCTCTCACACCCCCTACCCGTCATAGCCTTGGTGAGCCGTTACCTCACCAACAAGCTGATAGGACCTAGGCCGCTCCCAAAGTGGATTGCTCCTTTAATGTTTCCATACTATCGGGAATTACCTCACCTTTCGGTGAGCTATGCCCGACTTCGGGGTACGTACCAAGGTATTACTAACTCGTTCGCCGCTACCCATCTCCCTTGCGGGAAATAGATCGCTCGACTTGCATGCCTTATCCACGCCGCCAGCGTTCATCCTGAGCCAGGATCAAACTCTCTTAAAAAAGAGTTTATCTGCTCTCTTGCCAAAAATGGCAAGGTTTAATAACTACTCTTAGGAATAGAATGAGACGAATCTCAAACTATTTTGCCCGATTAGAGTCTGCGGATGCCAAGGGCATCCTGCCTCTAACGGGCTTAATCTGGTTAACGATAAGAAACCACGTAAAGTGGCTTCGCCACCACGTGGCAGGCCACTTGAAGTGAGTCGCGTGATAAATGCGAAGCATTTATTTTACGCGAACACGTTCTTATCGTTTTCTGCTTGTTCGCCAGTTGGCAAACCAAGCAGATATTTAGTTATCAAGGTCCCTACAATAACAGCTGGGATTGCCTCGCGTAGCGGAGCAATCCCAGCTGTAGAAAGCTTATTTCCTTTTAGATTTTATGTTAAATCATTTTAGATAAGTATAGTATAGCCATATTAAAAAGCAAGTCAATACATGTTAGCGGGTGATTATTGAGTTTTTGAATGTTTATTTCGCCATTCCGCAATTTTTTCATGATCTCCGGAAAGTAGAACTTTGGGAACGGCTATTTTTTTCTTTCCTAACTCAAAAACTTCAGGACGAGTATATTGTGCATGATCAAATTTTTGTGCTGACTCCTGTTTGGCGATAAAGGCCGGTATCATACGCGATACAGTTTCAATCACGGCCATGGCCGCCACTTCGCCACCATTTAATACATAATCTCCTATTGATATGACCTCGTCGGCCACATATTGTGCCACCCTTTCATCCACGCCTTCATAGCGTCCGCATATCAAAATTAAATTTTCATATTTTGCCAACCGTTTGACAGTTTTTTGATCAAACCTTTTTCCTCGTGGAGAAAAAAGAATCACTCTGGTTTTCGAGGCCTTGGGCCGAGATCCTGACGCTTTCAAGCGGAAGGATTTCCTTAGGGTTTCGACGGCTTTATATATTGGTTCAACCTTCATTACCATGCCTACGCCGCCACCATAGGGTTTATCATCCACGGTTTGGTGTTTGTCCTTGGTCCACTTGCGCAGATTGTGCACGTTGATTTTTATAATTCCCTTTTTTTGTGCCCGTGCCAAAAGAGACTCATTTAAAAAGCCATCAAAAATCTTGGGAAAAATTGTAATGATATCGAATCGCATAAAAAAAGGTTCGCTGTGCGAACCGTTACCAATTGTGAGCGCCGATTGGAAATCTGGAAGTAGTGGGCGGAATCATAATTTCTTCATGACACCGATCACATGTTTCCATAGTATTACTAATTTTTCGCCTTTCGTATTGATGAGAACATTTGGATTGTATTTTCTCTAACCTGTCTACGAGATTGGCAATTTTATCTTTTAAAATAGCGATTTCACGCTCAATTTTTTTAACAGTCCTTGTTGCCATATCGTTCTTCCCTCTGGTATTAAGATCTAGCTGTATTTTATATAATTATCTTATTTTGTCAAATCAAAACCCCGCTAAAGCGGGGTTTTGATTTTATAATTATTTGGTTCACATTCCCAAGTCGCTTACCACATCCTCAACATTTCTTGCTTTTTCAGCGCGAGGAGCTCGAGTGCTGCCTTCCGGCTCAACTATTCTCAAGTTAACACGAGCGTTGTTGCGCATGCCGATTATTCTGGCTAGTGTTCTGATTGCTTTTGCGGTTGATCCCGCTCTGCCGATCAGTAAACCCATATCTTCTGGGTTGACCTTAACTTCTATCAGAACTCCCATTTCATCGACCTTCCTCGTAACGTCCACTTCGTCGGGCTTGTTGACTATCTGTTTGATGATATATTCAACAAACTCTCGGTCTGCAAAATTTGCCATTTCTTCTAACATGAGCAGTTAAAGGAATCAGCCTTTCAAATCTTAGCGATTTGCCAGACTAAGCCGCTTTCTCTGCAACCATTACTATCACTGGATCGACACCAGCTATTTATTATTAACATTATAACAAAATATATATCCTTTGTCAATTAACTTATGGGTTGGATTGGACGGATGTTTCGGTTTGAGCTTGTGCTGTTTCTTCTGCCTTAATTTCTTCTTTTGGCTCTTCTGTTTTTGGTTTCATTTCAACTTGTTGTTTCGGAGTGCTTGCTGGCTTGGTTTCTCCAGCTCCGGTAGCTTCCCCACCCTTTTTATTTTTGGGTTTCCAAACTGTTACCTTTTCTCCTTGTATGACGCCTTTGCCAACCAATAAGTTGTTAACCGTTTCGGACATTTTTGCACCTTGAGAGAGCCAATGTTTAACTTTTTCTGTGTCCACGTTCATCTCATTTTTGTGTGGATCGTACGAACCTAAAAGTTCAAGGTACTGGCCTTTGGGTTTTTGGGTGTGTTCGGTGACAATAAGCTTGAAATAGGCCTGTCCCCGCTTTCCTATGCGTTGTAATCGTATTTTTAGCATTGGGACGATAATAGCATTTTGTTTTTATCTAATCAAGCAAGGATTGATGCTGGGTAATTTTTTTGTTAGCATTGGGTGATCTTTAACAATAGGATGGAGGTGAGGCGTGCTCATAACTCACAAAAAGGAAAATTCCATAATAATTTTATACCACACTATTTGTGGCACCAGATTGCAGATGGGGAATAATAGAATAATTTTTTGTCCTAAATGTAAGTATGCAAAATTTCCCAAGCAGGACAATTTAATTACCCATATCTTATGTTGTGCAGAGTGCAAAAAACCGCTTAGTGTAACAGAGGGTGGCGGTTCGTATTGTTTGAATTGTAATTTCCACCCGTCAATGCAAGATACATTCCTTTGGGAAATGAATAATGCTAGTAGTAAAACAAGGTCTGAATAAAGACCTTTTTATTTTCAAAAATTACAAACCCCAAGCCGATACCAATCAGCGGTTTTTATCGTTCGTAAATTGATAAGAAGAGTACTAGCCCGACGTGTTTACCGGCGGAGGTGGACACTTTTTGTGAAAAATCCCGTAATCGGGTGGATTGAACAAAAAGGGTCCGCGTAGCCGGTAGATAGACTCGTTCACTAATCAAGTTTGTAATTTTTGAGTAAGACTATCTCAGCAAATACTCACCATCCCTTATTCTTGAGTGCCGATTCCGCGGCAGCTTGCTGGGCGTCCTGTTTGGAAGGCCCGACGCCTTCACCGATCAGCTCTTTTTCAAGATAAACACCGATATGAAAGTGTTTGGCATGATCTGGTCCCCATTCTTTTATGACCTCGTATGTCGGCGTAACCCCTGCGCGTTCCTGCGCCTGTTCCTGAAACAAGCTCTTGTAATCTTTGTAAGATCCGCTTTCAAGTACGTTCTTCAATTCATCCAATATGAATTTTTTTATAAATTTGTCGCAAGCTTCATACCCTTGATCCATGTATATTGCTCCGATGACCGCCTCAACCGCATTAGCAAGTATATACTGGCGAGCCCGGCCGGTATCGCGGGCTTCTCCGCGAGAAAGCAGGACGTAGTTGTTGAGATCAAACTTGCTTGAAATTTTGGCCAGCATAACTGAATTAACTAATGCCGCCCGCCAATTAGTTAATTCTCCCTCCGGATTCGGGTAGTTGTTGTAGAGATATTCCGTAACTACCAATTCTAAAACCGCGTCTCCCAAGAATTCCAGACGTTCGTTGTGGTCAAGATGCCACTTCGGATTTTCGTTTATATATGAGCGGTGAGTTAGCGCTTGAAGCAGGAAATCCTGATTCTTAAATTTAATTGCAATTTTGTCTTCAAGCTCCTGGAGTTTATCGATTTCTAAAACCATAAAGCTTTAAAAGCCGTAAAGCCGTAAAGTCCCAAAGCTTATATCGCTTTAAGGCCCTATGGCTACAAGGCTGATTATATTTTAATTTTCTGGAACAATTTCTGTTTGTTCTTCCTCCTTCTTTTCGGGCGCGTCACTTGTCGCGTTATTTTCTTCAGACGATTTTATGTGTTCTTTCCCCGGTTCCCCTATTTCCCTATAAATCGTACCCAGCACGCCATTTACAAATTTACCGGAAGCATCACCGCCAAAACTTTTGGCAAGTTCTATTGATTCATTGATTGCCACTTTGGGTGGAACC
This sequence comes from Candidatus Yanofskybacteria bacterium, assembly GCA_016181175.1. Taxonomy (NCBI): domain Bacteria; phylum Candidatus Yanofskyibacteriota; species Candidatus Yanofskyibacteriota bacterium. The sequence goes on along the minus strand of JACOZV010000003.1, from coordinate 120,829 downwards.
TCATCACGTTTACCAAACAGCAATTCATATATGCCCAATCGCAGAACCGCACGGTCAACCATGGCAATTTGATTAATCGGCCATTGAGGAGCAGCCTTTTCTATAATTTTGTCTATCTCTTTAATTTTGGCTAGTGTGCCGTCCACTAAGTCGCGTATGAATTGAGTTTCTTCAATTCCGGGAGCAAATTCTTTGATGTTATGTTCCACTATTTCCTGTAGCAGTTCATTTTTACTGCCCTTAAAGTCCCACTCATAGAGCGATTGCATGGCGACACTTCTTGATAGATGTCTACTGGCCATCAGGATTAATTTTTAATTTCCAATTTTTAATTTTTAAATAAATCTTAATGTTTTAATTTTTAAACATCAGAAATTATTTATAAAATTATAAAATTAAAAATTATAAAATTATTTTTGAGCCTTGCGATTCCTTTCTTTTTTCTTTAGCTCCCTTGCCAAAACGTTAATCACTTCTTTTTCTCCGTAAAAACCGCAGGATTTACATACTCGGTGGCTCAGCTTTGGTTTATGACAATGCGAACATGAAACTAACCCGATTTTTGTAAGGGCCAAGTGGCTGCGTCGGCGGCCCTTTTGGCCGCGAGTAGAATGTGCGCGAGGGACTCCCACCCCGTAGTAGAAATTCGAATAATTTTATCTATTTTTGATGATAAAAATACTCTTTAAGTCTACGTTTTAATAATCTTTGACCTTGCGAAGTTTTAAAATAGTTTTCTCTTCTCCGTGCATCTTGCTCGTTCAAACAAGCCTCATAGTATATTGTAAACCATGGACAATATGGTTTTGTCGATAAATTCAATCCCAGATTATGTTCTTCTAATTTTTTATCGAGGTCGGCCGTAAAACCAATGTATAAGTTACCATTTTTTCTACTTTGTATAACGTATACGAAGAACATAATATGTTCGAATTTTCACTACGGGGCCCATTTGAGGTTTAGTTTATAATAATTTTCAAAAAATTACAAACGTCGCTTCCAGCGAGCTCGGCTCATCTTTTGCTCTTCCCGCCATTTGTCAAGGCACAAGGCCTATGACAAAACCGTGCTGGCGGGAAACGCAGAAGTCCCAAAAGGCAATATAGCCCGCTCCATCACTTTGTAATTTTTTGTAAAAAATAAATAGCGGTTATTGCCGCTATTAAACTAGAAACAGTTTTATTAATATTCACCCTCTCTCACGATAACTCCCAAATAATAATATTCCAAACCAAAAATTAAAAAAGCGGCCAATAAAATATGAGTTAAATCGGCATCAAAATAATGATTTGCCATTCTGGAATGGAACAGTTCTATAACAGAACTAAACAATGCCAAAGCTAGACCCGTTACCCTAATCATACCAAAATACCTTTCTGATAAAGAACCAAATGATACCCACACACTAGCAAGGCAAACTAAATTTGTCAAGTTTTTGTGGAGTTGTCCACAAAGTAGTGGGGTTGTTGCAATTTGAATGGGTGGTAAAATTAGTTTATGAGAACCTTATTGGAAATTACGGCTGACAAGAATTCCTAGACAGGAATTTTTTATTTTATGGAAAACAGTGCAACAAAATTTTGCCATTTGCATACCCACACCCACTACTCACTGCTTGATGGTTTGACGCAGATTAATGAGCTTGTGGCGCGAGTGAAAGAATTGGGTATGGATTCTGTGGCCATCACTGACCACGGCTCAATGTATGGAGTCATAGAATTTTATCAGAAAGCAAAGAAGGCCGGCATCAAGCCGATTATCGGCTGTGAAATGTACGTGACAGAAAATATGTATGACAAACGGCCGTCAGGCGGTTCCGGTAAAAGCAACGGCAATTATTTTCACCTGGTGCTTCTTGCCGAGAATAATGCCGGCTACCAAAATCTGATTAAACTTGTTACGGCAGCTCATCTGGAGGGTTTTTATTATAAGCCTCGCGTGGACAAAAATCTTTTGCGGCGATATAGCGAAGGACTTATTGCTCTCTCGGCTTGCCTTGGCGGCGAGGTTTCACGCGCGCTTCTTTCAAACCAGTATGACAAAGCAAAAAAGACAGCCCAGGAGTATGAGGAAATTTTTGGCCGCGGCAATTTTTTTATTGAAGTTCAACAGCATCCTAATCTTGAAGAGCAGGGCTTGGTCAGCAAGAAACTCATTGAACTGGCGCGGGAAACTGGTATTCCGTTGGTTGCTACCCAGGATTCACACTATCTTCGCAGTGAAGATGCCCGTGCTCAAGATGTTTTACTTGCGGTGCAAACGGGCAACGAAGTTGGTGACAAAGATCGTTTGACCATGCGAAATGACGATTTCTCGCTTTTACCTCCGGACAAGATGGCGGAAAAATTTGCCGAGATTCCCGAAGCTTTGGAAAATACACAAAAAATTGCCGACAGGTGCAACGTGGAACTGACTTTGGGCAAATTTATTTTTCCCAATTTTGAACTTGAACCGGGCAAAACCGCCGACCAGATGCTGGACGAACTAACAGTTGGTGGAATTCAGGAACATGGTCTTCAAAATAGCCCCGAGATTGAAAAACGCCGTTGTTTTGAGTTGGATATAATCAAAAATAAAAACTATGCTACATATTTTTTGGTGGTGGCCGATTTAATTCGTTTTGCTCGAGAATCCAAAATCTACACAACCGTGCGCGGTTCAGTCGCCGGCTCGCTGGTGGCTTATCTTTCAGGAATTACCAACGTCAATCCAATTGAATTCCAGCTTCCTTTTGAGAGATTCCTAAACCCATATCGTCCGTCCGCGCCAGATATAGACATGGATTTTGCTGATAATCGCAGGCAGGAAGTTATAGAATATGCCAAGAAAAAATACGGTTCAGACAAAGTGGCCCAGATAGGAACATTTGGCACTATGATGGCTCGCGGAGCTGTTCGTGATGTTGCGCGAGCATTGGGTAAGCCGTATGAATTCGGCGATCGAATAGCAAAATTAATACCCGTGGGTTCGCAGGGCTTTCCAATGACCATAGACAACGCCATGAAGCTAGAGCCTGAGCTTAAGAATCTTTATAATCAAAACGCGGAAGTTGCTGAAATTCTAGATATTGCCGAAAAACTTGAAGGAACAGTTCGGCATGTTTCGGTTCATGCCGCAGGCGTGGTTATTGCTCCACGGCCGTTGACCGAATATGTACCCATTCAGTTTGATCCCAAGGGCAAGGATAATCTTATTACACAGTATGACATGTATACTGTTGGGGAGGATGGCGTCGGTCTTACCAAGCTTGATTTCTTGGGCATTCGCAATTTGGCGATTTTGGAAAATGCCGTCCGTCTGGTTGAAAAACACAGAGCAATCAATATTGATATTGAAAAAATTCCTTTTGACGACAAAAAAACATTCTCTATGTTGGCCAAAGGAGAAACGGAAGGCCTTTTTCAGTTAAACGGTTCTGGAATGACCAAGCATCTTATGGACCTCAAACCAACCACGATTTATGATATTAACGCCATGGTTGCTTTGTATCGTCCCGGCCCCATTAACAACATTCCGGAGTATATTGCCCGCAAGCACGGTCGCAGCCCGATTAAATATTTCCATCCTAAGGCCCAAAAGTTTTTGGACAAATCTTACGGAATTTTAGTTTATCAGGACGACCTTTTATTTACGGCCATGGAACTGGCCGGTTATAACTGGGAGTCGGTAGATAAATTCCGCAAAGCGGTAGGTAAAAAAATACCGGCCGAAATGGCCAAACAGCATCAGATTTTCGTTGAGGGCTGCCAAACCCATAGTGGTATTGCCAAACAGCAGGCGGAACAGATATGGAACCTGTTTGAACCGTTTCAAGGTTATGGTTTTAACAAGGCACATGCTGCCTGCTATGGTCGGGTTGCTTATCAGACGGCGTATATGAAAGCCCACTTCCCCGCCGAATACATGTGTGCCGTATTGACTGCCGAATCCGGCGATATGGAGAAGATTGCCGCAGTAATAACAGAATGCCAGCGAATGGAAATTCCTGTTTTGCCCCCAGATATTAACAGTTCCCTCAAAGATTTTACTCTCATCAAAGACCAAAGCGGTTCCAATAAAGATCAGATACGTTTTGGACTTTTGACAATCAAAAATTTCGGCGAAGGGGTCGCGGACGCAGTAATAGCTGAGAGGAACGCCAACGGCATCTTTCTCAATATAGAAAATTTTGTAACCAGAGTGCGTAATAAGGATTTGAACAAAAAGTCACTGGAGAGTTTGATAAAGTGTGGAGCTACGGATGAATTTGGCGAGCGAGCTACCTTGTTTGCTAATATAGAACAGCTTTTGTATTATTCGCGTGAAAGCACCAAGGCTCAATTTTCCGGACAAATTAGTTTGTTTGACGGGCCAGATACCGAAGTTACCTTGCCGTCGCTTCGTTTGGCGTCAGTTGAACCCGCAAGCCGTGCCGAGAAACTTATGTGGGAAAAAGAACTGCTTGGCCTTTTCATTTCCGATCATCCGCTTAAGGATTATCAGCAACAGCTTGATTTTGAAAAGGGACTTACGCAGATTAAAAATATATCAAGTGGTCGTAATGGCGGGCAAATTAAAATTGGTGGAATGGTTACTAAAATCCAAAAGATTGTTACCAAGCAAGGCAAGCCGATGATTTTCTCTTGGATTGAAGATATGACCGGCAAAATTGAGACGGTAGTATTTCCCAACGTTCTTGAAGCCAATCCCGAAGCGTTTGCTGAAAACAAAGTCGTGGTTATTAGCGGCAAACTCAACGACCGCGACGGCATACCCAAAATTCTTTGCGATACAGTGCGTCCAATAGCGATGCTGAATTAGCACTTATTTTATAATTTGCAGTTTTAATATTTTAAAAAACCGCTTTAGGCGGTTTTATTGGCGTGTTGCTAATTTATTCTCTATGCTTCTAGGATTTTAAATACCCTAGTATTGAGGAATTCTTCTAATATAGGTTCAAGCGGTTGCCAGATTTCTTTTGTTATTTTGGATAATCTGCTGTGGGAGGGTGTAATCAAACGATGAATATCAGCATTCAATTTCTTATAATCCTTTTGGCAAATTCTGGTTTCACTTTCCCTAAAATTACAGACCACACAAAGTCGGTGACCATGAAAAGCATCTTCGTAATCATTACTATAGGATCCGATGTAGCCGGATTCTTCCATTACGAATCTATGGTCGCATTTTTGTTGCAATGCGAATTTTTTGGCATCAATAATAACTCTTAATTCTTTTTGCCTGGCGATTGTTATATCTTCTCTTACAACTTCTTTCAGTAGGTTAATCAATTCGTTTCTGGATTTTAGAACATCCTGTTCCGCTCCTCGGCTTACTATCGCCGCTTGTATCAGTGATTGGGCGTCTAACTCTAATGAATATTTTTTTGATTCCAAGCCAGCCAATTGTTGTTTAAGTTCTGACGTTTGCTTAGATAGTTTTGCCACATTTTGTTCAAGTAATTGAATTTCTGACTGTTTTTTCTTTAGAATGGCTTCAATTTTTGTCAAGTTCAATTTTGCTACTGTCATCGTGATGGCTCCTTATTAAACAACTTTCGGCATAGTAGCATATTTTGTAAAATAAAAAAATGCCTTGCAGTGTTGCCACTGCAAGGCGAGTGTCGGAACAAATCGGATTCTTGTTCTCGCGAGTCCAGTTAAGGTACTCGGAATTACTCCGGTCCACCATGCTTCTGGCAGGGGTAGAATTGGTAGTCCATAACAACGCAACCACAGTCTGCTACACCCGTACTAAGGTCGTGGGCATCCAGTGTGTGTTGAAGTTGTTCCGATGAACCACCGACTCGAACCTTGTCGACACCAGAACCAGCCTCGGGAAGTGGACTTTTCTCATTTGCCAAAGAACAACATTTTGATTTTGCCATACCTCACCCCCTCTAAAACAAGACTAGCATACTTTTGTGGTAAAAGTCAATAGGGTTGATTTTCAAAAATTACAAACCCCAAGCCGATACCAATCGGCGTTTTTATCACTCCGATAATGAATTTCTGTTAAAAATTAGAGCGAGGCCAGTATGCCTCATAGCACCGTCAAAAGAGTGGATTGCACGGTTTGCGAGCAGTATAATAGTAAAGCACTGCGAGCAAAATCCACTCTTTTGACGGAATGCAGCAACCTCGCTGGGGTTGCAAATGGTGATAGGAGGTATAATGGCGAGCGATAATTTTTAGCTAATTAAGTTTGTAATTTTTGAAAAACGGTGATAAAATTTTTACTATGTCTGACGAAATTAAATTGACCGACCACCGAGACATAGGCCAACAACTGGATCTTTTTAGTTTCCATGAAATCGCGCCTGGGGCGCCGTTTTGGCATCCCAAGGGCATGATTATTTTCCGCGAGCTTGAGCGAGTGGCGCGCGAGATAAACGACCGCGACGGCTATCAGGAAATATCCACGCCCATAATTGTAAAGCGCGAGGTTTTTGAAAAATCAGGCCACTGGGAACATTTCCGAGAAAACATGTTTTATTTTGACAACCCACGCGATGAGGCTGAACACGTAGTTATAAAGCCGATGAATTGTCCCGAATCAACGTATGTTTTTAACTCCAAAGTCAGAAGTTACCGCGAATTACCATTGAGACTGGCTGAAATAGGCAGACTGCACCGAAATGAACTATCAGGAACTTTGGGCGGGCTTTTCCGTGTCAGGCAGATTACAATGGATGATGCCCATATTTATCTCACGCCGGAACAGGTTGAAGCCGAAGTTAGTAAAATTCTTAAAACCATAATTGATTTTTACGGCATGTTTGATTTTAAAACCAGCTTCACTTTGGCCACTCGACCGGAAAAAGCATTGGGAGACAAAGAGGAATGGAACAAGGCAGAAAACGCTCTAAAGGATGCGCTTTCGGCTTCCAATGTTGATTTTGCTTTTGCTGAAGGCGAGGGTGCTTTTTACGGGCCAAAGATTGAGGTACATCTCAATGATTCTCAAGGACGTGACTGGCAGATGGGAACAGCGCAGTTAGACTTGGTAATGCTGCCAAAACAGTTTGAGACACATTACACTGATGAAAAAGGCGAGCGTAAATTGCCCTGGGTGATACATAGGGCGATATTCGGTTCGTTCGAAAGATTTATCGGTGTCCTCCTGGAGCATGCTGAAGGCAAGCTTCCGCTCTGGCTATCCCCTGTCCAGGTGGCGGTGGCGAATATAAATGATGAACAGTTGGGATATGCGGGAGAAATCGTGGAAAAATTAAAAGCCGAAGGTATCCGGGTGGAGTGGTATAACCAAAATGAAACCATTGGTAAAAAAATCCGCGAGGCGGAATTGCAGAAGATACCTTATATTGCGGTAATTGGTGAAAAGGAAGTTCAAGCAGATTCTGTCGCCATACGTGAGCGCGGCAAAGGTGATATTGGTCAGATAAAGTTGAATGAGTTTGTTGAGAAACTCAAAAAGGAAATAAAAGAAAAAGCATAAAAAAAGCCTCCTATTCGGGAGGTTTTTTCTTAATGAAAAATTTTGCCAAAAGTGCAAATATGAGTAAAGACCCCAAGATAATTAAAAGCCTTAACCAAAATGGCATAAATCTGAGAAGTTCCCAAAATTTTACCATGCCTATGGTCTTGACGATGTTGCCCATAAGCAAGGCAATAAGACTTTTTCGTGAGTTAATGATCTGGCAAAAAATTGCTCCGCCGACGCGAAATCCAGGTTCAGGTATTATTCCAATAAAAAAAATAGCAATGTATCCGCCGCGTTTTAGGAGTGGGAATATAGTATTTTTTGCCAACTCGACTAATCGGCCGTACTTATTTATCGTGTAGTCATAAAGTTTTTCTGCTAAGCATTTGGCTTTTGATAAAAGGCTTTTAGAGTCGGTGATAACTTGGTGAGCAAATTCCGGATCATCTTTGTTGACTTTCCGTGCTATCTTCTTGGCTGCTTCTTGAGCTAGTACCTCGAATCTGCCCACTATGAAATATATGTAGATAAGCTCGAGAGTTGCCACAGTAGAAGCAAGGGCTACGGTTGTCCAAAAAGAAAAGTAGTGACGAAGAGCGGGAATTACCACCATATCAACTTCAATGATCCGCACTATTGGGATGCCCAAAAAGGGCAAAAACTTCAGCCATTTTTTCAAGTTTTCTCCTTGTTGTAAAAATACTACTTTGCCATATACTAACTCCAAATGACCATGAAAAACAAATTGCCCAAGGTTATAGTTATCGTGGGGACAACCGCTTCCGGCAAAACGGCTTTGTCTTTGAAAATAGCTAAAAAATTTAATGGTGAAATTGTCTCTGCCGATTCGCGGCAGATTTATCGTGGCATGGATATAGGAACAGCCAAACCAACCAAGGAAGAGTTAAAAAAAATAAAACACCATTTAATAAATATAAAAAATCCAAGGCAGGATTATTCAGTTGGTCAGTATAAGAAAGACGCGCTGGTGGCGATAAGAAAAATATTAAAGATCGGAAAACTGCCCATTATAGTTGGGGGTACCGGTTTGTATGTTTCGGCCATGGTGAACAATTTAGATTTTCCGGAAGTAGAAGAAAACAAAAAACTTCGCGCTAAACTGGAAAAAGAAATAAAAACCAAAGGATTAAAGTATGTTTTTAAAAAATTAGTTGAACTGGACCCGGAGTCAGCCTATATTGTTGACCCTAACAACCCGCGCCGTGTTATACGTGCCATGGAGGTTGCCATTCTGACTGGTCAGCCGTTTTCATCTCAAAGAAAAAGCGGGCCGCCTCTTTTTGATTTTTTGCAGATCGGGCTTAAGATACTACCAGAAACATTAAAAGAGAAAATACAAAAACGAACGGCGCAGATGATAAAAAACGGCCTGGTTGAAGAAGTTAAAAAACTTGTTAAAAAATACGGCTACAAGCCCAAAGCTTTTGAGGCCATTGGTTATAGGGAAATAATAGATTTCTTGAGAGGTAAAATTAATCTAAAAGAAGCCGAAGATTTAATTAACAAAAACACCTGGCATTATGCGAGGCGCCAAATGACGTGGTTCCGAAAAGACCCTGCTATTTTGTGGTTTGATTTTAAGCCCGTTAGAAGTAGCCTCGCTGAGGTCCTTCAGACTCGCGCCAAAGGCGCGAGTGAGACTTCTAACGGTGCTAATCAAAAAATGGCAAAGAAAAAAGTTTTGAGAGCCATCTCTAAATTTATTTTGTCTTAGTTTGAACCACCCTCTTGTTGTTTTTCTAATTCTTCCGTTAGGTCTTCGCCTTTTTTTCTTTGTTCTTCATCCATTCTTCTTAGATTTGCCTGTCGGCGTTCCTCGGCCAATCTTCTTTCTTCTGCTTCGGTACGGTTAAATTTTTCTTGTCCGGTTTCTGCTTTGGATTTTGGCTAGTTCTCCAGACCAACTAATTTTGCAAAAAGTTTTTTAAACATTTTTTAAACGAATCAATCTCTTTAGGTGTTGTGTTTTTATGAACTACAAGCCGATACCAATCGGCGGTTTTTATCGCTAGCAAATTGCTAAGACTAAGCGCTAGTGAAACGGGTTTACCGGCGGAGGCGCGTGCGTTTTGCGCCTGTCCCGAAGGGCCAACAGGGATTCCAATCTTATTGTGGCGTCCCATCCTTACGGATGGGTCCCCGCCACAGATTGTAACCTTCCATGACGAGCAAAACACACGCGCGGAGCCGGAAGTAGAAGAGATTAATGAGTTTTTAATTTTTGTTCAAGTATTTGACCGACAACTTGCGGATTGGCTTTACCGTGGGTTACCGCCATTACCTGACCAACTAAATATTTTAGGGATTCGACCTTGCCCTTTTTGTAATCTTCTAATGCTTTAGCATTTTTTGCAATAACTTCATCCACCGCCACTTCCAATTCACCGGAATCAGATATTTGTTCCAGACCCGACTCCCTCACTATTTGTTCCGGGTGCAAACCGGTTTCAGCCATTTTTTTGAGCACTGTCTTGGCTCCGGTTGACGATAATTTTTCGTGAAAAACCAAAACCATCAATTCGGCAAATGCTTCCGGCTCAATTTTTATGCCTTCAATTTCATCTATTTCCAAGCCCCGCATTTCGAAAATTGGCGGAAATTCGGTAATAATATAGTTGGCGGAGAGTGCGTGAAGTTTAGCTGGTAGGTGGCTCTCTCCGATTGGAAAATCATCTTTTAAGCCCTTGGCCATATGTTTATCTTTTGCCGCGATATCTAATTCGCTTGCCACTTTCTCGTAATAATCTCCAAGGTGCTTGGCAATTGTAAAAACTTCAATTTGGGCATCGGTCAGGCCATATCCTTTGAATCTTATGCGTCTTTGGGTTGGAAGTTCCGGCAAGCCAAGACGTATTTCTTCAATTTCATTTTCGCCGAATCTTAACGGTGGTAAATCAGGTTCAGGAAAATAACGATAGTCGGCAGAACCTTCTTTGAGCCGCTGGCTAAATGTTTTGCCGCTATTTTCGTCCCAGCCGCGGGTTTCCTGGACCACATTACCGCCGGATTCAAGTATTTCTGATTGCCTTGTTATCTCATAGTTCGTGGCCGCCGCTGCTGCTTTGATTGAGTTGATATTCTTTAATTCTACTTTGGTACCTAGTTTTTCTGAATTTACGGGTTTAACCGATACATTAACCTCAACACGCATTTGTCCCTTTTCCATATCAGCATCCGATGCGTCCAGATATCGCAAAACCAAACGCAACTCTTTGGCGAATTTTTCTATTTCTTCGCCGGATTTAATATCGTGGTGGGTTACTAGTTCCATTAGTGGCACTCCGGCACGGTTAAAATCAACTAAGGTGTGCTTGCCATCCAACGAATGCTGTAAGCGTCCTGTGTCTTCCTCAATATGTATACGTTCAATTCTAATCTTGCGATCCCCTGTTTCTAAATACCCGTCTTTGCATAGCGGCAAATCATATTGTGAAATCTGATAACCTTTGGGCAGGTCGGGGTAAAAGTAATTTTTGCGATCAAACTTGGAAAATTCAGAAACTTGGCAATTAAGCGCCAGCCCGACTTTTATAAGTTTTTGTATTGCCTCCCGATTGGCGACCGGAAGCGTGCCGGGATGTCCCATGCAGACCGGGCATATGTTTAAATTAGGATGTTTCTCATCCGGATCATTCAGTGAATCACAAAACATTTTAGTTTTGGTTTTCAGTTCTACGTGTATTTCCAGACCGATAGTTGGTTCATAGGGCATAAACAAAATTTATCATGATTTTTCCAAATAAAAAAGCCCAGGTGGGCTTTATAGATTAAATTATTTTGGTAAGTATATATTGTGAGATTGGAAGGCAACCTCCGGAAAATATTTGCGGAACATTTCTAAGATTATCTTTGCCGGTTCACGGATTTCAGCTTGAGCGTGGATATCTAATCGTAGAGACAGGAAGTTAATCAAGGCCTCAACCGGATATGTTATTACAACAGGGACATAGAAACAGTAGGGCAAAATCATTCCTGCCAAACTGTCAGGCACAGAATTTTCCCTCATCCTCACATATCTTGCACATGCTCTTTTTGTGTGGTTAATAAATTCCTGCCTGATTTTTTCGTTTTCTTCGTCGTTGCACTCCTCAAATTGGTATTGCATTGGTTTGCCAACTTGTTTTCTGAAACGGGTCGGGATATAAAAAAGATTATTTTCCACAACATCGTCAAAGTGAAACCCCAATTCGGTAGTTGTTCCGAAACGATGGCGTACCCACTGTCTGAATACATGTATAGGTATTCTCATCAAAAATGTCATACCACCGTGGCCAAAACCACGTAAGGGATTTGGAAAATCGTCCAGACACGCAAACATTAAATTTTCTTTTCCGTATGTTTCCAAGAGACGTATCTCGCCTTTGTCCAAAAACTTATCAATTTCTAAAAATGGCAGTTGCCAAGGATTTCTAAATCTGTCGGCAAGTTCTTTTGTCCAGTAAAAGTTGATGTTGTTTGGAGTTTTTTTAAGCGATTCAGAAGACCACGGGGTCCAAGTTTCAAGTATTTGATGGAGTAAAGATTTAATTTCGTCAAATTCAGTCTCAACGTAACGGTTTCCTTGGAAATTTTCCCAAGTTAGAAACTCCATAACATGCCTAAGCGAGATGGTCATGTAGAATTTAGTATAAAAGCGGTACAAATGAACCAACCTTGCCATTTCGTTGGCTATGCCGAATCCGTCGGGGGGTAGATTGCTAAATTTGCGATAAAGTTCTTGAGCTTCGGCCTCGGCTTGTTGGAATTCTTTGAGTTCCTCTTCTCCCAAGGTATTAGGCGTGTAATATTGGCCGTCTATTTTAGAATATCTGCCGGAAAATTCATTATGAGAAGCAAAAATTCTGAAGAATGGCTGGGCGTACATAATTGGAGTGGTTATTTTAAGACGGAAGTGTACCCCGCCTTCAAATGGAGTGGCATGCTTATTTTGCCAAAGAGAATTAATCATGCCGGTAGCTTTTTCATCAACTGCTTTCGTATCTCTGCCCGTAGAAACTCTAGCACTCCTTACAACGCTGGGGTCTTGCAGTATATCCTCTGTCGGCAAAGTTATGGTGCCTTTTTCTCGGTCTATTAACCAATCGTGTTCTTCTTCGTCTGATATTCTTACAAAAACACCATCAACCTCAATTTTCGTATGATTACAAGAAAAAGTTCTTTTTGGCGTGAAACCTTGTTTTAACTGTTCAAGACTCATCTTCCCTCCCAGATTCAATAACAGGCAAAATTAGTTTTTTTACTTTTTCAAAAACTTGTTCTTCTGTTTGTTCGGCATTTACAATTTGGCAGTTTGGGTACTTGGCAAAATGTCGGTAATTCATACTGACCCTACTTAAAACATCAGATTTTTCATGCTCATCAAGATCCCTGTTTTTTTCCTTGAGACGCTTAATTGCGATATTTACGGCAAGATCAAAAATCAAAATTAAATCAGGCCATAAAAAATCCTCGCCGATTATTTGCTGATTCATGGTCATTAGTTCTGATATCTCACCTAGCACTTGAGCCCCGTAAACCATTGACGGCCTAAACCTATCGCACAAAACGATTGAGCCGTTCTTTAACGCGGGAATTATATGTTGCCGCAGGTTTTCCTTACTATCCGAGGCGTACCAAGTTTGAAAGCCGTGCGGGTTTGCCTTGTGTAAGGCGGTTGGTTTTTTATTGGCCAAATCCTCATAGATTTTTTTGCCGAAATCTCTTTCTTTGCCCGGCTCTTTGGCTTTTACTTTGTCGTGATGTTTGAGAATACCCAGAGTTTGCGTCCAGCCAAAAACCTTATTGAGTTGAGCCGTCTTGCCGCAGCCATCTATACCCTCAAAAACAATGAAAATTCCTGGATAGGGATTTGGGATCATGTGTGCCTCCTTATTTCATGTCGACTATTGAGTTGGATGTAAGCACCAGCGGTATAATTTTTGTTTCTATCTGTTTTTTCAAATATTGTTTACTTCCGGAATTATCCAATCTTATATCTGCTTGCCAGCCAATTTCGTCAATTTTACTTTCGGCTTCGGCTCCTTGTTGAGCGCTGAATTCTTCCCAAGTTCGTACTTGGCGGTCGGCTCTTTTTTGGCCGAATTCAAAACGTTTCTCCAGTGGCGTTTCAACGAACACTAAAAAACCATTCTGTAAATTGCGCAGTTTGACTACATCTTTGGGACGTCGGACGCCATCCAAGCAAACGATATCACTTGGATCCATTTCCGCTCTTCGTATAAGTTCGTTGCCCAAAACCTCTTCGCTGAAACCCTCGCGCAACATTGTTGAGAGTTTTTGTTGGTTTGCCCTTTCTAGCGGCAGGTGGAGTAGGTTTAGAATTTCGTTTAGCGGGTCTGAAAAGTGATGAATTGACGTTTTTAATTTACGAGATTGTGCTAATTTGCTGATTATTTTATAAACTGTCTCCTTGCCCGCAAACGGTTTGCCAATGATTCCGAGATATATTTTCATCGCGTGAACTCCTGTTTGTTAAAAAACTAAAAACAAGCGTTAGCTTGTTTTTAGTTTAGGAATTATTTTTTTTAAATCAACATTGACAGACTACTTAACTTCTATCCCCATACTTCTTGCCGTGCCCTCTATAATTTTGACTGCCGCTTCAACATCATTTGCGTTAAGGTCTTGCATTTTGGTTTCGGCGATTTGGCGAACTTGTTCTTTGGTTACCTTTCCAGCCTTATTTTTGTTGGGCTCACTCGAACCCTTCTCAACGCCGGCAGCTTTGCGTAAAAGGAACGCGGCAGGCGGAGTTTTGGTTACAAAACTAAATGACCTGTCTTCGTAGACGGTTATTTCAACGGGTGTAACCTCGCCCACCTTGTCTTTGGTTGCTTCATTAAACTGTCTGACGAAGTCGCCAATGTTGAGTCCGTGCGGACCCAGGGCCGTTCCTACCGGTGGTGCCGGTGTAGCTTTGCCGCCCTCTATCTGGAGTTTAAGAATTGTTTTTACTTTTTTCGCCATAACATAATTTAAATTTTCTTAACTTGAAGAAAATCTAGTTCAACTGGTGTTTCTCTACCAAACATCGTAACTAATACTTTTACTCTGCCGCGTTCTTCATCAACCTCCGACACCCTACCGTCAAAGTCCTTGAATGGTCCGTCGGTTATCTTAACACTGTCTCCTGGAGCAATGTCAAATTTATACTTTGGTTCTTCCACTCCCGTGCGTTTAAGTAGCGATTCTATTTCCTCGTTTGATAATGGTACCGGAATAACCCCAGAACCGATAAAACCGGTCACGTTTGGCGTATTTCTTACCACGTACCACGAATCGTCAGATACTATCATTTCAACCAGAACATAACCCGGATAAATTTTTTCTTCTACGACGTCACGTTTACCGCTTTTGATTTTGATTTTCTTTTCTTTAGGAACCAAAACATTGAAGATCTTGTTTTCATAGCCCAGAGATTCTATGCGTTGTTTAAGATTGCGCATCACATTATCCTCATATCCTGAATAAGTATGTATAGCATACCACCTGCGCTCCCCGGTTGTTATCTGTTTTGGCATAAAACCTGATGTAATTTATTTTAATACAAATCTGTTCAAAACAAATCCAAAGATTGCGTCCCAACCACCCAAGAATAATGAAACAGCAACACTCATTAAAATAACCACCAAAGTGTATTGAGTGGTTTGCTTTTTAGTCGGCCAGCTTACACGTGCCAACTCAATTTTCACATCATTTAGGAAAATGATTAATCTATTCATTGGTTTGCTCCATTTTAAAACCCCCGCAGGGGCTTTATTTATTTAACCCCAGTATAGCAAAATCACTATTGGCAGTCAATCTAGACGTCTAGATTCTTGACGTTCTTGGCATGAGTTTGGATGAATTTTTTACGAGGCAAAACATCGGAACCCATCAGAATATCAAAAATTTTGTCAGCTTCTTCCGCGTCCTTCATGGTAACCTGTAGCAAGATTCGACTTTTCGGATCCATTGTTGTTGACCAGAGTTGGTCAGGATTCATTTCACCAAGACCCTTGTAACGTTGTATTGAAACCCCGGCTATTTTGACTTCGTTTTCTTCCATCTCTCCACTTTCTTCTTGTGCGGGCGAGCCATTAACGGGTGCAATTTTCCAGTCCGCAATTTCTGCCGGGTTGCCTTTTTTGGTTTCTTTTGTTTTTGCTTTTTCCTCGGCAATTTTTTGCAGTTCGCCTAATAATTTTTCCTTTTCAGCATCGCTATAAACATATTGTACATTGCTGCCCTTTTGTATCCTATAAAGCGGTGGCTGGGCGATATAAATATATGCCGATTCAATTAGTTGGCGGAAGTATCTGTAAAATAAAGTCAGAAGCAGTGAACGAATGTGAGCACCATCAACATCAGCGTCGGTCATTATAATAATCTTGTGATAGCGTAATTTTGATATATCAAATTCTTCAGCAATAGCGGTGCCGAGTGCTATAACCAAAGCTCTAATTTCTTCTGAAGCAAGCATTTTATCTATTCTTGCTTTTTCAACATTCAGTATTTTGCCGCGAAGCGGCAAAATGGCCTGTGTTCTACGGTTACGTCCCTGCTTGCTAGAACCGCCGGCGCTGTCACCCTCCACGATGAACAATTCCGATTCTTCCGGGTTTTTAGACGAGCAGTCAGCGAGTTTACCCGGAAGAGTAAAGCCCTCAAGCGCGCCCTTGCGAATAACGCTTTCACGGGCGGCCTTAGCCGCGATGCGCGCCTTGGAAGCTAGTATCACCTTACCCATAATGGCTCTGGCGTCATTTGGATTGCGTTCAAGCCAATCAGCAAATTCCACATTCACTACGTTTTCAACGGCGGTTCTGGCATCCGGGTTGCCAAGTTTGGCTTTGGTCTGGCCTTCAAACTGTAAAACACTCGAATTTATTTTTACCGATACAATTGAAGTCAGGCCTTCCCTGACATCTTCACCGCTAAGATTCTCATCCTTTTCTTTGAGGAAGCCGTTTTTGCGGGCATAGTCGTTCAGGGTTCGTGTAATAGCCGAACGAAAGCCAGTGAGATGCATACCTCCCTCGACAGTATGAACGTTGTTGGCAAAACTAAGTTCGTGGCCCTGTATCTCGGTCGTGTATTGCATTGCCACTTCAACTAAAATCTTATCCTGCTCCTTGGCGGTGTAGAAAATATTTGAGTGAACCATTTCCTCGTGCCGATTGAGGAAACTAACGTAAGAAACAATGCCACCCTCAAAATAAAATGTGTAGCTCGGATGTATCACGTGACCGTGTTCTTTTCCTTTTTCAGAACTTTCTATTTTTATCGGTTCACGTTGGTCAATTACGATTATCCTGATTCCCTTGGTTAGATATGCTTGTTGGCGTATATGGTTAAGTATCTGGTGCCAGTCAAAACGTATTTCTTTAAAAATTTCGGGATCAGGCTCAAAAGTAACCGTTGTGCCGGAGCCCTTGCAAGTGCCGACTTTTTTGACTGCTTTTTTTACCTCACCACGTTCATACTCCTGCTCATATAATCCCCCGTCTCGGCAGACTTCCACTTTTAGGTAGACAGAGAGAGCGTTCACGACAGATACGCCGACTCCATGAAGACCCGCTGCCACCTTGTATGATTCTCCGCCGAATTTGCCTCCTGCGTGGAGCGTGGTCATAACCGTTTCAAGCGCCGAGACCCCGGTTTGTTTGTGCTTTTCTACCGGTATGCCGCGTCCGTCGTCCTTTACCTTTACGCGATTGTTGGTTAGCAGTGTAACCTCAATATTTTTAGCATAGCCGGCCATGGCTTCATCAAGTGAGTTATCAAAAACCTCCCATATCAAATGGTGTAATCCGTCCACGCCGGTTGAGCCGATATACATTCCTGGTCTTTTTCTAACCGGTTCAAGACCCTCTAAAACATATATGTCTTTAGCAGTATAAGAATTTTGATTTTTTTGGTCTTCTTTTTTGGCCATTTCCTAATTAAATAGACTACCCGCGATGATGTCGTTTTAGGTAGTCTCTGTTCATGTTTTGTACTTTAATTATAACAAATTTTGAGAAGTCAAACAAGGATGTCAAAAGTGGTTTAATCTTGAAAAACCGCCAAGGTTTTTAGCGAATTTGAGAGTTAAATTGTTTAATTGTTTCTTGGGTGATTTTTTCTTGAATTGGGTCTATCTCGTTGGTTTGAAGAGTGCGTTCGTTACTGCGATATGTGATCCGATAAGTATAGCTGGTTTGGTCCGAACCGAATTTTTCAGTGTCATCGTAGTGGTCCAAAAGTTTGACTTCTTCTACTAAGTCCCCACCTAAGTCGCGTATAAGGTCAAAATAATCATTGGGCACAAACTTTTTGTTCACAATAAAAGAAATGTCTCTGGTAATCGGCGGGAATTTGGAAACTTCTTTGAACTTATTATCTAGCACAAGCTGTTTTTTGACCCGTTCGTCGTTTGACCAAAGCAGTCTAATATCTGGTAGTTCCATGCTGGCGATTGCGAGGCGTTCCAAACCGAAACCAAACGCCCAGCCATTGTATTTGGAAGAATCAACGCCTAGTTTTTCCAGGACCACGCCGCTTACCACGCCGCTTCCCAGTATTTCCACCCATCTGTTACCCCTTTCAATTTCCATCTCAAGACTCGGATTGGTGTATGGGAATTTATCTTCATTGAAGCGGTATTTCACGTCATTACCGAAAACCGCTTGTGCGATTTTTATCAAGACGTTCTGCAGGTCTTCGGTAGTGATTATTTTTTGCTCTTTTAAACACAGATACCAACCATCCATTTGGTGGAATACATTCATGTGGTGGCGGTCTATCTCGTCCCTGCGGTAAACCTTTCCATAAGAAAGAGAACCGACGGCTTCCATGTTTTTAATACGGCTTTTTATACCCTCATTCATTAGGTAGTAGTACCACATAATAGTGGTGTGAGTGCGCAGTATGTTTTTATCATCTACGTAATATGTGTCTGACTTGGAGCGTGCCGGATGATCCGGTGGAAAATCAAATAAGTCAAAACTGATATCGGCCGGGACAATTTCCGGTGCCTCCACAATATCGAAGTCCTTAAAATCTGGCAGGTTTATAATGCGTTGTGCCAGTTCACAGATCGGACTGCCGGAAGTGCGCGACAAATCAGGCATGCTTAAAAACCTCTTTAGACGCAAGCTTTCCGGGTCGTTTTTAGATTCTAGCGCTTTTTGCAGTATGTCCGCTTCAGGCGCTTTTGCCGCGATTATTTCTCTCATAGAACAAATTTTCTAATTAAAATGATGATTATAATAACAGCAGAAAAAATTAAACTCTGCAATGATGATAATAAAAAAGCCGATTCGTAGGCATTTTGTCCAAGAAGTCGTGACTTGAGAAATCTATTTTTGATTTCAAAAATTACTAAGGTTGCTATGCTCCACACCAAAATAAACAAAGCAATGAAAAACAGAACCTTTATCTTAAACGAAGAGGTATCTGGTCCGATTTTCCATATGATAAAATCCAGGCTGACAAACGAAACGGCAAATGCCGTCCAAACGCCATAAATCTGCCATCTCATTTTATAATTTTAGCAGAAATATAAGTAATGATCAAAGACTTAAGCGAAGTATTTTTATTTTGACAGAATTTAAATCGGTGTCCATAATTAGTAAATAGATTCTTAACAAAACAAGAAGGGATTCAAATGAGGGTGCCTTTTTATTGCATTTTGTCAGTTTTTATTTTTTTTCCGGCTTTATTCGCTGAACAAAAAAATGAAAGCACTACTTATTTGCCGGATTTGAAGTTAAAGCTAGACAAACCGCTCATGTTAGACAAGGAAACGGATTCAGCTAACTTAATTTTTGTCATGAAAAACAAGGTGAGTAAAAACCTGGCGTTGATGACTGATCTGTTGGCAGAACAAGAATTGCGGTTGTGGGGTGAAACTAAATCCAGAGAAACTTGGCGATATGAAGTTGCAATTTATAACAACCGTCAGGTGTTTCGCAAGATAGAACCTGGTGGCAAATTCGGCAAAGAGAGATTTGCGCTCCCAATTCCGGGAATAGGCGTTAGGCCAGGGCAAGAATGGCATGATCTGTTTAAGCATTTGGTTACTACCCCCGTCAGCTATCAGGGCGTTAGTAGTTACAAAGGAAAAATTGTGCAAGTTTTTAGTTACAAAGCATTTTCGCAAGATAAGGTTTGTCACTATACTGAACGCAACAGTTTTTTTAGTAACTGGGACGGGGCTGTTGGGTGTTCGGGTCGAGTTGTTGTTGACGAACAGTTTAATGTTCTGCAGATTTTTCAAGAATTGTACTTGCCAGAAGGCCTGTTATCGTCAACTCTTTTTATAAGTGTAAATTATGAATTTGTTGGTCTCGGTGAAAATCAAGAGCTTTTAAGATTGCCGGTGAGTATAGAAATGGCTGCGCAATTTAATCGTGACAGAAAGTGGTATTTTGCTTCGGGAATGTGGAAGAATTACCGGAGATTTCGCGCCAAATCCGATGTTATATTCCCGCAAGTTGAAAGCAACATAACCTACCCAAAATAAAAAAACCACCAGATCAAACACGATGGTTTTTATATTGCGCGGGCGAAGAGACTCGGCTTTGACTAAAATTTTGCCGTCGCAAAATTTTGTCTAGCCACCGCCTCACGATTTAGTCTACTGACGAAATATCGTTCCGGCGTTCGAGTCCCTTCGCCATTAGCTATCTAAACGCAAAACATGCCTCAAGGCATGTTTCATTTTTATACTGCGCGGGCGAAGGGACTCGAACCCTCGATCTCCTCCGTGACAGGGAGGCGCTTTATCCAACTAAGCTACGCCCGCCTACGCTCACTCTGTGAGCTTCGGCGGGCAGGCCCGCTTAACGTCACAGACTTCAAATTATAATTAATTTTTGCGGAAATAGCAAATAAAAAATGCGCGTTTTAGCGCATGTAAAATACTTAATAACAGTTATGCCATCTATCTTTTATAAGACTCGTCTCTGGAAGCGGCGGACAAAATATGGAAACCGGTTTCTGGATCAAATGGATTTTGCTTCTTAAAATCATTCAAACTTAGTATTCCACGGTGACTAATACCCGACCTGACACCACCAAGCAAGGTTCTAATCGTGGTTTTAACTGACCCCCCGACTTTTACTTCGCGAGGAATTCCCTCTGGAGCTTTTTTTAATGCTTCGACAATCGGATCGTCAAAACCCATGGCCGTAAAACGTTCTATGGCAGCCTCAATTGAAGCCATGCCGGCATAGCGTTTGTAGCGGCCATCCGGTTTTTCGTAACTTTCTCCTGGTGTTTCTTCGGTGCCGGCAAAAAGTGTGCCGATCATTATAGATGAAGCTCCAGCAAGAAGTGCATGAACGATATCACAGCCGGCTCCTATGTTGCCGTCAGCGCAGAGCGGTGGAATTTGCTCTGGCTTGTAGTGATATTTAAAAATTAGTTTCCAGTAAATTTCCAAAATTGCATAAAGTTGGGGCACCCCGATCCCTGTGCTAAGGCGCGTGGTGCATGGTCCCCCTGGACCAATTCCAATTTTTAGTCCCTGTACACTTTCTTGCATTAAGGCATGAGCTTGTTCCGCGGTGCCAATATTTCCAACTACTAGTTCGTAATCCCCCAACTTTTGCCTAAATTCATGAATTGCATTTTCAACAGAGACGGAATTGGCCGAGGTTACGTCCATGACAATTACATCAACATTTTTTTTCTTTAGTTCTTGTGCGCGTTCTATAAAATCGCCGATTGCGCCAATCGTCGCTCCAACTACGAGATTGCCCCTTTGGTCAAGATTTGCCAAGGGATATTGCTTGAGGCGCTCAATGTCTTTAGCAGAAATAAGCCCGACAATAAAGTTATCGGAATCAACCACCGGTAATTTTTTAATTTTGTGTTGTTTTAGTTTCTCTACTATTTGATTAATAGATAATGTTTCTTCACGAGTAACGACAACCAAATCTCCCCTTTTCTCTTTGCCAGGTCTTCGCGGTGTCATATGAGTTTTTACGAGCTCTCTGTCATCCACGAATCTTACGTCCCTTTGTGTCAGAAGACCTGCTAGTTTGCCGTCCGGATTTTTTACCAATAAGCTCCCAATTTTATATAGAGCCATCATATTTCTGGCTTCGCCAATCGTGGAAGAACCTTGTAATGAATATGGGTCCTCAACCAAGAAATTATGAGCTCTTTTTGTTGTGCCAGCTTCTTGGGCTTGGCGATCCGGCGGGCAAAACCTATGTATTATACCGATTCCGCCTTCCAGTGATTGGGCGATTGCCATTTTAGATTCTGTAACGTCAAGCATATTTGCTGAAACCAGAGGCTGCTTTAACGGAACGTTGGTTGAAAAGTGCGTGTTAAGCGTGACCGCATCTCTTGATATTGCTAAATTTTTGCCAAGCGGCGGCAAGGATACATCGCGATAAGTTATACCGCGAAAACGTGCCAGTTGAGTCAAAATTTCTTGCGGGTGCATCCAAC
Source organism: Candidatus Yanofskybacteria bacterium (assembly GCA_016181175.1). Taxonomy (NCBI): domain Bacteria; phylum Candidatus Yanofskyibacteriota; species Candidatus Yanofskyibacteriota bacterium. The sequence continues at coordinate 98,959 of JACOZV010000003.1, read as the reverse complement.
TCCTTTTTAATGTGCTGTTTCAATAACTTGGTTAGTATAGTGTAGATTTGTTTCAAAATCAAAACCATGCCCTTTCTATAGAAAGGGCATGGTTGAGTATGTCAGAAATTAAATTGTCCCATCATAGCGTGATGTTTCTTTTGTTTCCCAGGGAAAGAGGATCCATTCAGTTTTTTTTCGTATGTAAAAATCGGGCTTCTTGGCTTCTTCATTGCAAAATATGGTCGCGATTCTATATCCCGGCCCTAGAGATGCCAGAAGACGCTCAACGGTTCCGCCGGTATCTACAATGTCATCCACGATCAGAGTATCTTTTGTTATATCATTTTCGTTTCGTATCAGTGGAATATCTAGCAGATGGGAAAATTTTACAGCCAGTATTAGTCCACCGCGTGGTATGCCGTAGACGCTTTTGAAATTTTTGTTTTGCGCCCAGTTTGCTATTTTTTCAGCATCTTCATCAAATTGTTCCCAAGAGTAAGGTTCCATTGTGCCGGCGGAAAGAGTCGAACTTTCGTCCAGGGCTTATGAGTCCCTTGTTCTGACCGTTGAACTACGCCGGCTTTATATCACCAGAATAACCGAAGTAGTTAATTTTTTCAATTACTATTCTATCAAAATAGCCGTTGCGATTACCGTAGTCCAAAGGCCGTCTTTGTTGCCGATGGCCGATTGAGTAATATTCGAAGTTCTTATGATCTGCCCTGACGCCTTAAATACTTGCTCTCTTTCATTCCACGAAGTATTGGGATTGAACTCAATGCCCAGTGTTGTGGCTAGCATCGTGGCGGCCAAGTCTTCGGCGTAATCCCCTGCTTTTTCATCAGTCTCGCCAAAAGGATGATGTTCGGACAGATAACCGTATTGATTGGGATCCTGTGGAATAGCGACACCGATAGACGCTGAAACCAAACGATTGGGTTCGTTTGTGGCATTTCGGGCCATGACCGCATGAACGACGGATCCGGGCGGCAATAATTTTAATCCCTCGTCCTTGCTGACCTTTTTGACATTTGGCGGATAGATACTGGAGACGGTAACAAGATTATATGGCGCGATTCCGGCCGAACGCAGAGCCAACTCAAATGAAGCCAGATATTCTTTATGCATCCCGACGCCCTTAGTAAAAAAAATTTTTGTTGGAAGCATGAACTTATTATAAGCAAAAAATAAATTCATGCAAATTTAGTTGCAAAAAAAGTTGTAAAAAGCGTTATCGTGTGTTAAATTGCGAATACGGCCAAATAATATCGCGGGGTGGAGAAGTGGTCTATCTCGTCGGGCTCATAACCCGAAGATCGGGGGTTCAAATCCCTCCCCCGCAACAAAGTATAAAAGCACCGCCTTGGTGTTTTTTGTGTAATAAGAATCCTATGTTTATTGAATAGGCGTGGCAGTTTTTTCAATTACGTCTTCGAGAGCTTTTTTGTGTTCAACAATTGAATGTTCACAATGTAAATCGGATTGAAATAAATTGTCCAGACGTCCCAACTCTATGCTAGCAATCTGATTATACACTATTTTCATTTCTTCTGATGGCATAAATTTCATTTCTTTTGTATCGAGTAAGATGTTTTCAAATAATCTAAGCTGATTTTCTGGTACCAGTTTTTTCAACTGTCCGGCCGCGATAGGATTTTTTGCAAATCCATTAGCAAGAGCACAACAAGCAAGCTGGTCAAAGGAAATAGTACCTTCTACAAAATCTGTTAATTTAGACGTTTTTTTAAACAGTCTCATTACTATCCCCCTTTTCGATATATGCTGGGATAAGCTCGTCCCTGTATTTTTTTAAAAAAACTTCGGTTTCATTGAATTCTTTTGTTAGTTGTGTATATGAGTCGTAACCAAACATTGCTATCAATGCCCAGGTAAGAGTCGCGTTTATTAAAGAAAGATCTTGGCTGTGAATGCGTAGGGTTTTGGGGGTTGTAAATTGATGCTGTAAGTCCTCGTATTTTTTTGACAGTGCATTTTTGCTATCTAAGGTTGATTCTTTGTCCCAACCTTTCCGGAATTCTTCAGATTTAATATCGTCGTAGTTGTCATATAGAAAAGTTAAAACTTTTAGCCAAAATTCGTAGAAAGAGAGGACCTCCTTGAGCACGGCATTTTCCATTTTCACTATGGAGTTGGATTTGATGCCAAGAAATGTACCGAGACGATTCTTGGTTAATATAATATTTTTAAATAGTTCTTCTGTTTCGGCAGATATTGCTGATTTTGTTATTTTTTTTATAATTTCCCATGCAATTCTAACCTGAGACATGATAAGCGCTTCTGGCGTTGTTTTGTCCATTAATTCTTCTGCCAAAATATCTCTTACTTCCTTTTCGAGCATATCTGTGCCTTTTTAATGAACTTGCGTTACTATCATAATATAATCTTCCGAGGTGACTTTTTTGTCAAATAAAAACCCGTCTTGTCGGCGGGTTTTTATTTTCACGGTCACAAAAATTTAGAATGCTACTTCATTTTTCTCCTAATAAATGCCGGGATATCGAATTCCGTGTCATCTAGCGTTGCATCTATAACTTCTTTAATTTGTCCGTTTGATTGTGAAATGCCGCCATTTTTTACCTGCCCATTACCCGTTGCTTCTTCAAAAAGTGTTGGGCTAGCTTGTAGTCTAGGGGCGGGCTTGGGCATACCATTATTAAAACCAGTCGCTATAACGGTGATTTTTATCTCGCCCTTTTTCAATTTATCGTCTTGTACTGCTCCAAATATCACCTTTGCATCAGTGTCAATTTTATCGGTTATGATTTTAGCCGCTTCGTTAATTTCTGCCATTGCCAAGTCAGTGCCGCCAGATATGTTGAAAAGTACTCCACGAGCCCCGTCTATGGAAACTTCTAGTAGGGGTGAGCTTATGGCGGTTTTGGCGGCGTCTATGGCCCGGTCTTCTCCGCTGGCGTAGCCTATACCCATCAAGGCGGAACCTGAATTTGCCATTACCGCCTTAACATCGGCGAAGTCTACATTTATCAAGCCGGGAATAGTAATTAAGTCAGATATTCCCTGGACACCTTGTCTTAAAACGTCATCTACTTTTGCAAAAGCTTCAAGTAGGGGGGTTTTGCGGTCAATTATAGAAAGCAACCGGTCATTAGGTATGGTTATCAAAGCATCAACATTTTCTCTTAAAAGATTCCAAGCGTCTTCTGCAATGCGTGACCTGGCGGCTCCCTCAAAAGAAAACGGCTTAGTTACAACGCCGACAGTAAGAGCGCCAACATCTCTGGCTATTTCGGCGATCACTGGTGAAGCTCCGGAGCAGGTTCCCCCACCGAGGCCGCCGCAGATAAATACCATATCAGAACCCTTGAGCGCATCCTGTATCTCATCCTTGCTTTCGCTAGCTGCTTGTCTGCCAATTTCCGGATTCATACCGGCTCCCAATCCGCGTGTAAGATTTTTACCTATTAAAATTTTTGTTGGAGCATTTGCGATATTAAGATCTTGGGCATCCAAATTCACGGCAACAAATTCTACGCCGTGTATTTTTGTCATCATCATCCTTTGTATTGCCTTATTTCCTCCGCCACCGACTCCAACTACTTTAATGCGGGCGAATGTTTCAAATGGAGGTTTGAGTTGTGCCATAATTAGTATCTAAATAACTTTTAGCTGACATCTTAAAAAAGCCAAAAACACAAAGCTAATTAACGTAAAATAATCGCGTAACTACTAGGTTGGGTTTAGCATAAAAGTAAAAGGTGTGCAATATACACACCTGTTTCTAGTCTGTGGATAACTTACTATACAATAAAAACCCAAATAACTAAGGTAGAAAATTTTTAAACCATCTGGTTATTTTTGAAACAGTATCGGTATAAGAAAATCTGCTGGATAATGTCAGCTTGCCGCCTGAAAATTCTTTTTCAAGACCCCAAAGCACCAAGCCTGTCGCAACCGCAAAAGCCGGATCAGCCACCTGATCAGTGAGTCCTTCTAGTAAGTAGTTATCGCTTACTCGTACGGCTAATTTGAGGCGATTTTTAGTAAAATCAGGCAGACCAGTTAGATTAGCTCCACCGCCAGCCAAAACTACGCCAGCCGGTAAAAGATAGCCCCGCTGTAGTTTTTTCATTTCGTCAGATATTAAATCAAAAAGTTCAGCCACTCGCGAATCAATTATTTTTGCTATTTGGGTGCGCGGAACTATGAAATCAGTTTCCCCTAAAAGTTCTGATAAATCAATTTTATCTTTTTTACTATTTTGTTCTGTGCCGATAAGACCGTGCTGGCACTTGATTTCCTCCGCCTTGTCCATAGAGGTACGAAAGGCGACAGCCAAATCGTTGGTGATATGTCTTGAACCAATAGGCAATATTGCCGTATGAATCAAATCTCCTTCATGAAAAAGTGTGACTGAAGAAACTCCCCCGCCAAAGTCTATGCTTAATACTCCATGTTCGCGTTGGTGCTTATCAAGTACTGCTTTTGAAGCTGCCAGTGGTGCAAAAACAAACTCCGTTACTTCTATATCGTTAGCGTTTACACATTTGGCGAGGTTGCGAATATATGGCGACAGGCCCTCTACCAACAAGACATCTGCTTCTAGGCGTACACCTTTCATGCCCAAAGGATTTTTAACATGTTCTTGGGCATCTATTGTAAAATTCTTGGGGATAGTATGGATTATTTCCCTATTAGGGGGGAGATTTATTGTAGAAGCAGCATCAATAACGCGATCAATATCATTCTGGGTTATTTCATTGTCGGCTCGCGAAACCACTATTACTCCGCGCGAAGGCTGGGTGTGGATATGAAGACCGTTAGCAGAAACGTAAGCCCTGCCAACTTTCACACCAGCCATTGTTTGAGCCACGCCCACAGATTCCCTTATATTATTTATGGTCTCCTCCATGTCAAAAACCATTCCCTTGCGCAGGCCGCTAGAAGGAGTGTTGCCAACGCCGATTATTTGGGGATGCAAAGTTTCGCGATCCAATTCCGCGATTACCGTTTTAATGGTGTGATTGCCTATGTCTATGCCGGTGATTATTTGTTGACGCAAATAACTAGTGGCTAGTGGTTAGTGGCTAGTGAAAAATTATCTTATTCTTCATCTAGTCGCTAGTTGCTAGTCGCTTTAGTATTTTATCTTGCAATGTAAACATTTTGTCTTTTTCTATGGCTGATTTTTCGTGGTCATATCCGAGCAAATGCATAAATCCGTGAATTGTTAAAAAAGACATGATATAATCCAAACTCACTTTTTCACGAGCGGCATTTTTCTTTGCTACTGGCAAACAAATAAATATGTCACCCAAGCTTATTATATCATTTACTCCGTTAGAAGTAATCAGCTCTTGGCCGGCGCGACTTCTGATGGGGCCACGTTCCATCAACGGGAATGATAAAACATCGGTTGTCTTGTTTTTGCCGCGATATTTTTTGTTCAGCGCCTTAATCCTGCCCTCACCCACCAGACTTAAGGACAGTTCAAATTTTTTGGATTCCAAATCCAACTCTTTTGCGGCAAATTCTACGATCTTCTCAAAAAAACCGCCGTTGTATTTCCTGTCAGTAGTTAAATTATGAAAAACAAAATCGGATATAATCATAACCTATTTTTAGCGTGGACTCCTAACCAAATTTTAGCTTGTGGTCCTAGTTCAAACTCTTTTTCAACGTCAAAAATTTTTTTTGGATCGTGTCCGCGACTAAATTCCGAAAGCAGTGTGTCTTCAGCTATTTCCTTTTCGTGTTTTTTTAAGGCTTCAATAACTTCCTGATTTTGACTTTCCCAAGCCGCATGTACTTTTTCATATAATTTATATTTGGCTTCTTTTCGCATATCCTGAATCTGACGCATTATTTCTCGGGCATAGCCCTCCATTAACAGATCGGGCGTAAGTTTGTGGTCTATACTTATAGTATCTTGTTGGCCGGTCTCGTAGAGTACATTTTTAACATTCAATTCATCTAAAAGTAGTTGTTCCAAGCCGGGGTCAAATTTATTGGCTTTCTTGAGCGTGATGCCGGCAAGCGGCTGGCGCACTTTTATCCCCCGTTCTTTTCTTTGGGCAAGGCCTTGCGTTGCGGTTTCGCGCAATTCGGCCATTTGTGTTTCAAGCTCATGATTGATGAGCTTCTTTTTTATTTTCGGCCAATCTTCCAAATGGACTGATTCTTTGCGGTTATCAAGTTTTTTATAAATATGATCAGCAAGAAATGGTGTAAACGGTGCCAGCATTTTGCTTAATTCCACCAGAAGGTGCCGCAAAAGTTCTACCGCATGGCTAAGCTCTTCTTTATTTTCTGGTTTCTGAAAACGCTGGCGCGAGCGACGGATCCACCAATTTGATAAGTCTTCCACTACAAACTTTTCCATTTCGCGGGTGGCAGTTGTGGGATCGTAACCGTCCATGGACTTGGCGACAATCCCCGCAGTAGTATTTAGTCGAGAAAGTATCCAAGAATCCAATTGGTTCGTTGGAACTGCTTTGGGTTTTTTGTTGCTGGGTTTGCCATATAACTCAAAAAACCTCAAAGAGTTCATCAGCGTCATAATGAAACCGTTAAGTTTTTTGCCAACGTCATTTATGGAAAACAATTTAGAATCAGCAGGATTGTTTACTGTATAAAAATACCACCTCGCGGCATCTACTCCGAATTTTTCTATAATAATCCGCGGATCCACCACATTGCCGGTAGATTTAGACATTTTTTTGCCTTTCTCATCCAGAACGTGGCTGTAAGAAATAACGTTTTTATATGGAGTTTCCAGGCCAAGCAAAGTAGATACGGCAAGCAATGTGTAGAACCAGCCGCGAGTCTGATCTATACCTTCGGCAACGAAATCAGCAGGGAAATTTTCATCAAAACGTTTTTTGTTTTCAAATGGATAATGCCACTGCGCGTACGGCATTGAGCCGGAGTCAAACCAAACATCGGCGATATCTTTAATCCGGGACATTTTATTTCCGCATTTTTCACACTTAAGCGATATCTCGTCAACATACGGCCGGTGCATATCAAGTTCGGCCCGATTGTTATATGGAAGATTTTTCAACTCAATTTTTTTCATATGACCCTCTCGAAGATAGATGCCGCCTCGTCCGTTTAGCATTTCTTCATCGTTCCAGTTTTTGGTAAACCCTTCTAGTATCCAAATCGGGTCGCCGTGGCTTACGAGCAGGATTTTTTTATTTTCATATTTTTGGTCAAGTTCACGGATAATCTCGGCCATTCTGATTTTGACATCTCGCCAGCTTTCGCCGTCTCCGTATTTGGTGTCAAATGTCAAAATAGTATCGGGTGAAACGCAAACCATGTGTGTTTGACCCTCACAAACAGTGCCGTGATCCAGTTCTTTTAGCCTGGCATCTATCGTTACTTTCATGCCTAGCTTTTTGGCAACGAGTTCAGCTGATTGCCGTGTTCTTAAGAACGGGGATGAGAAAATAACATCTACTCCCCCGCTTGCGAGAAGCTCATCAGCTGTTTTTTGCACCTGTTCTATTCCATCGTCCGTTAGTTCATACTTGTCATGTTCAAGTTTTGAGGCGGTAATCGCGTCTTGTCCGTGGGCGCCATTTTTAGTGCTGAATCCATGACGCAAAACAAAAAATGTATTTTTGCCGTGGTATCTATGTTTTTCTAATTCATCCAGTGAGCCTATTACTTTTTGTTCTTTACAATTTTGGCATTGCCAGATTGGCAACGGCGTTCCCCAATAACGTTCGCGTGAAAAAGCCCAGTCTTTCGCTTCTTTTAAGAATTCGCCAAAACGGCCGTTCTTGAGATAGTTAGGCACCCAGTTTATTTTTTTGTTATTTTTAAGAAGTTGTTTGCGGAGTTTAGACATTGCCACAAACCAGGAGTCTTTTGCGTAATAAAGAAGCGGATTGTTGCAACGCCAACAATGCGGATAAGAGTGTGTAAATTGTTCCGTTTTGAAAAGTAGTCCGTGGGAACCAAGATATTCTATTATTCCTTTTTCAGCATCTTTTACGTATTGACCGGCGAATTCTTTTACCTCTTTGGTAAATTTACCCTGTTCATCAACGGTGTGGTGTTTGGGTAAGCCTATTTTTTTACCCAACTCATAGTCATCCTCGCCGTACATTACGGCTGTATGGACAATGCCTGTGCCTTCCTTTGTGGTGACAAAATCGGCCGGATAAATTTTATATGAGGCTTGTCCTCCGAAGCCTTGTCGAAGGACGGGAATATTAAAAATCGGTTTGTATTCTAGTCCAACAAGATCTTTGCCTTTTATTTCTTGAATTATTTGTGAATCGGGTACAACTTTTTCAATTAAATCCTTGGCAAGCAATAAATAGTCGTTGTCTTTTCGTACGATTGCATATTTGATTTTTTCTCCTACGGCTAAGGCAACATTACCCGGAAGTGTCCATGGGGTTGTTGTCCAAGCTAATAAGTAGGTAACCGGTAACCGGTCACTGGTAACTGGTAAAATTTTTTCCGGGTTTTTGAGTTTGAATTTAACATAGACCGAGGTTTCGGTTACGTCTTCATAGCCCTGCGCGACTTCATGGCTTGATAATGCAGTACCACAGCGAGGACACCATGGAAGGATCTTGTGACCTTGATAGAGAAGTTTACGTTTGTCTATTTGTGAGATGATCCACCAAAGCGATTCCATGTATTTCCAATCATAAGTTATATAAGGCTCGCCCATGTTTAACCAGAAACCAATGCGGTGAGTAAATCTTTCCCATTCATCTTTATATTTCCAGACACTTTGTTTGGCTTTTGCGTTGAATTTGGCTATGCCGTATTTTTCTATTTCTTTTTTATCTTTTAATTCAAGTTCTTTTTCTACCTCAATTTCAACCGGTAAGCCGTGTGTATCCCAGCCAGCTTTGCGTGCAACCAGGTAACCCCGCATAGTTTTGTAGCGGACAAAAAGATCTTTCAATATGCGGCCGAGGAAATGGTGTATGCCCGGTTTGCCGTTGGCTGTCGGCGGCCCTTCAAAAAAAACAAACCGCCGCGCGTGTTCGCGGTTTTCAAGAGATCTCTCAAAAATTTTCCGATCTTTCCAAAAATGGAGGATTTTTTCCTCTACTTTGGGGAAATCAAAATCGGCCATTAGTAAAAATTATAGCGAAAAATCGATATTTATTCAATTATATTTTATTTAGGACTTCTATACCCAACAGATTAAGGCCGGATTTGAGAACAGAGGCCGTGGTTTGTATGAGTACGAGACGGGCGTTCCGGCGGGAGGTATTGTCGTCTTTGAGAATTGGTGAGGTTTCATAAAATTGGTTGGACAAGTTGGCAAGTTCATAAACATAGAGAGCAAGATTATTGGTCAGATTAGTGCGAGCAGAATCGGTGATGACTTCGGGGAAATCCAAAAGATGTTTCATGATGGCCAACTCTGTTTTTTCACCGAGTTTTGAGAGGTTGAGCCTCCCTTGGAGGCTCAACCTCCAAGTCCAGCCGGCTTTTTGCAGTATACTTGATAATCGCGCATAAGTGTATTGCAAATATGGTGCACTGTTACCGCTGAAATCTAGCATTTTGTCCCAACTGAAAACGATATCGCTATTGCGGTGCTCCTTGAGCATTTCGTATTTAAGTGCGCCAAGAGCAACGGTTTGAGCGATATGATATTTTTCTTTTTCGGCAATGTTCGGACTCTTTTTTTCTACAATATCTCGGGCCAAGCTAATGGCTTTTTCAACTACTTCTTCAAGCGGGATTGCCTCGCCTTCTCGCGTGGACATTTTTTTCTTGTCCTCCCCGAGTACCAAGCCAAATTTTATATGAAGGAGTTGGGATGTGTTTAAATCTAAGACTTTTGCAATCATAAAAAGCTGTTCAAAATGCAGAGATTGCTCATTGCCGACGACATAAAGAAGTTTTGCCGGTTTATATTTAGCTAAGCGGTACTTGAGAGTCGCGATGTCACGTGTGAGATACAAACTTGCCCCATCAGCTTTTTGTATCAACGCCGGTGGTAGGTTAAATCGGTCTAGTTTTATAATAATTGCTCCTTCTTCGCCAATTTCGGCAATCTCCCGCTTGCGGAGATCGTTAACCAATGGCTTGAGGTCTTTTTCAAAATTGCTTTCCCCGAGCCAAATATCAAAATTAACTCCCAGTGTTTTATAAATATTCTCAAATTCTTTGATAGATAGTTTGCGAAACCATTCCCACAGCTTGTGGTTTTCTTTATCACTGGCTTCCAGTTTTGCAAATTCTTCCTGTCCCTGGCGTTCCAACTCAGGATGCTCTTTTAATTCTTTGTGAAATTTGACGTAAAGCTCTGTCAAAACCCTGATTGTTAGCTGTTTTTTATTACTTAGAGGCTCAGCCTCTAAGTACTTAGAGGCTGAGCCTCTAAGTTGGACACTCCAGAGTTTGTAAGCAGTGATTAGTTTACCGAATTGTGTGCCCCAGTCGCCGAGGTAGTTCCAGCGTATTACCTTATAACCCAGCATCTCATAAATGTTAGCCAAGGCATCGCCGAGCACAGTTGTCCGCAAGTGGCCGATGTGCATCTGCTTGGCGATATTGGGCTGGGAATACTCAACTATTATTTTCTGTTTTCGGCCGATGTTTAGTTTGCCGAAAGATCCCCGAGTTTTATAAATATCAGCCAGTGATTGGCGGAGCAACTCACTGCTTAAGAAAAAGTTAACGTACCCGTCGTTAGCTTCAACTTTGACAATTTCGGCTGGTTTGATTTTAGAAATTTCATCAGCTAAAAATTGTGCTATTTCTTGCGGCGGTTTGCCAAGTTGTTTGGCTAATCTGAATGCGATGTTTGTGGCATAGTCCCCGAACTGTTGGTTGGCCGGTTTCTCTATTGTAATTTCATAGACATCAAAACTCGGCCAATTTTTTTGGCTTTTCAAAGTTTTGATGACTAAATTTTTAAGTAAATCCTTAATCATACATAAATCCTAACATGCCCAATGACAAATTAAAAAGACGCGGTAAGCGTCTATCTATCTATCCTATCCCTAGCTAATAATTTTGTGTACAAGTCCAAATTTTAATGCCTGGTCAGAAGTAAGGCAATCCTCGTGCAACTCTAATTCCCTCAGCTTTTTTCTAGTAAGTTTAGAATTGGCCAGGTAGATGTTTTCATAAAGGGTTTCTACAACTCTTACCTCTTTTTGCATTATATCTCTTTCAAATCGTTCTAACCTTTCTTTGGGGTTTTCAAATTGGAAAGCGGCAGCATGAAAGTGAATTACAGCATTTTTGTGCATCCATCTTTGGTCGCCGACAAGAGATATGGCCACTCCGGCCGAGGCTACCTCCCCCAATATAATTGTTATTAATTTAAATCCACTTGATTTGAGCAGGTCATAAATTGCCAAACCCTGAAATGCGGAACCGCCGGGAGAGTTGATGACTATCGTAATTGGTACCGAATCTTTTTTAGTAGCATCGCCATTTTCTTTGAATTCATCCAAAAGCGACTGCATTTCCAAGGTGGCGTCTCTGTCTATTACACGGAAAATATAAATTCGACGTTTTTCAATGTTGAAAATTATGTGATTTTCGTCTCCACTTATTTCCGCGTCGGGAATGTTGGCCATTTCGGCCTCCTGATTTTAATGATCAATTTTAAGATTTAAGTTACTCTTAAGGGAAAATTAATGCAAACAAAAACCCGCTAGGCGGGTCTAATGATGACTTTGATATAATTGGGAGTGAAATATTTATTGGCGACACTTAGCAGTTTTTTCCTTGTAATTTTACCCAGCCTTTCTCTAAAGGAATGAAGATGTGTTAAATCCTCGTCGCCGTTGCATGCTGCTTCTATAACCATTTCAGCTAGGATATCGGGATTTTTGCGAAACGCTTCAAGGTAAACCGTATCTGTGCGGTAGAGTGCGGCATCTAATTGGCGATTATCAACGGGTACTTCTTTTAGTTTGCGCAATTCTTCCAAAACAATATCTTCTCCTTTTTTCACAAACTCTTCGCTTGTTGAAGCAAATGTAATACAGAATAAACCGTGAACAAACGACTTGGAAACGTCAACATTAACTCGGTATACGCCCTCATTAAAATTGCGGTTGCCGTCGCGAAGCCGGTGCCGTAAGCGAAAAGCCAATATTCTTGCTAAAACTGTGAGTATTTCGGTATTTTTACCCATATAATTTTCAGTGTAAAAACCCAAAGCAAGGTGACATTGACTAATTTTTCTTTCCACCTCGCATGATTTGACAGAGGTTATGGTGGGAAAATCATCGGAGTGATCGTAATCCAACTGGGGCCGAGATTTTTGAGACCAATCGCCGAAATACATTTTGGCCAATTCCTTCACTTCTTCAAATTTTGGGCCGAAGACTATTAGAAATATATTGTCAGTAACATAATGTTTTTTAATAAAATTTGTTATTTTACTACGTTGCATTTTTTCTAAATGTTCTTTTTCACAATCTATCCTAAGCCTTGCAGGATTGGTTGCATAGGCTGTTTGGTGCAATAAATCGTCCAGCAAGACCGGCATTACGTCAGTGCCGCGCAAGCAATATTCATTAAGGACAGCTGCCTTTTCCACATCAATCCCTTCAGTGGTTACAATCTTGTCACGTAAAAAGTAAGCCATAACATCCAAGCAAAAAAACATATCCTTTCTTCTTAATAAATTACCAAAGCCGAAGTGAGTGCTAACCCGGTCTATTCTTATATTGATGTCATCGTCGGGGCCACCCAAAAATTTTTCAAAAGCAAGGTCTACCTCACCGAGTGTGTATTTCAAGGATTCTCTAGCAAGCAGGTGCTCTACTAAGTGTGGCAGTCCGGTATAGCCTGGTGGCGCATGGATCGCGCCAGCTTTTATGCCTATGCCGGCCAGATTGCTGCTGCCGGACCAGTCATATTGAGAATAAAAACGCACACCATTTGGAAGAATGCCAACTTTAATTTCGTTGCGCATGCTCGGTCCCTTTTCTAAATTTTCAAAGCAACTTTTGGTTGTAAATTTATCAATAAAATTACAAAAAGTCAATTTTTAACACAGAACCTCCACAACTTGTCTTTGTACTTGCCGGCGTAATCCACTCCTATTCTGGGCGAACGTGTGATTTGGTTTTGTCTGATTTTGGTGCCACGGTCTTCAATCCAAAGTTTGTTATTTTTTGACAGGTCATTGTTGTTGAGAGTTCTATCTATTTGAAAATAGCGGCACAGCTTGCCAGGGCCGTTGATGCTCGAGACATCAATGGCCCTAATCAAAACTGCTGCGGGATAACCATCACGTTCGGTGACGATATTAAAACAGTGATACATGCCGTAGATTAAATAAACATAAGCATAACCGGGCGGGCCAAACATTACTTCCGTCCGTTTTGTTTTGCCTCGCGATGCGTGGGAGGCAAGATCTCGTGGCCCGCAATAGGCCTCGGTTTCGGTAATCATCGCCGCCACAACTTTTCTACCAGTTTTTCTAACCAAAAACTTGCCAAGCAATTCTTTGGCTACGCTCAGGGTGGGCCTATTGAAAAATTCTCTTGTAAGTTTTTTGCACGCCATGTTATAATCTTTATCATGGAAAATATAGAACGACAAACAATAGAAGCGGTCAAAAAAGTACTGCCAGCGGTGGTCAGCATCGTTATTTCAAAGCACTTGCCCAAGATTAAACGTATGCCGATGATGCCATTTTTTGGGCCATTTATGCCATTCGGTTTGCCAGGCCAGGGTCTGCCCGGCCAAGAAATTCCTGGTATGCCTGACGGCGGTGAGGATTTTGACAATGATGATCAGCTTATCCCCCACCCCCATCACAAGGTTCATGGTGTTGAAGGAGAAAAAGTAAAAATCGGTGGCGGATCCGGCTCAATTGTCCATCCCGATGGTTTGATTTTAACAAACAAACACGTAGTGTTTGATACTGATGCCGAGTATACGGTTATAACCAACGACGAAAAAGAATATAAAGGTAGAGTTATTTCACGCGATCCTATCAATGATGTGGCGGTACTAAAAATTGACGCAAAAGGACTGCCAGCTGTCAGACTCGGGAACTCTGACAAAATTGACCTTGGCCAGACAGTTGTCGCTATAGGTAATGCTTTGGGACTTTTCACCAATACCGTATCTAAGGGCATAGTTTCCGGTTTAGGGCGCAAGATTTCAGCTTCAATGGGTCAGGGCGGAGAGATGGAACATCTTAGAAATGTAATACAAACCGATGTCGCAATTAATCAGGGCAATTCTGGCGGGCCGCTTATTAACTTGGATGGGGAAGTTGTGGGCATAAATACCGCGATAATTTTCGGAGCGCAGAACATTGGTTTTTCCCTTCCCATTAATTGGGCCAAGGCTGACCTTGAAGACATAATTAAATTTGGTCGTATTGTCAGACCATTTATTGGATTGCGTTACGTAATGTTGAATAGGTCATTACAAGACAGGTACGATTTGCCCGTGGATTACGGCGCTCTAGTCATCAAGGATCACGTTCCTGGTACGGAGGCGGTAGTCAAGGGTTCTCCAGCCGACAAGGCCGGTATTCGAGAAAACGATATAGTACTGGAAATAAACGGGGAAAAGCTTACCGAAAAGAAAGAGCTTGCAGATTTGGTTCAAGTCGCCAAGGTTGGCGAGGAAATTGAAATGACAGTGATGAGAAAAGACAAGACAACAAAGATTAAGACCGTGCTTGAAGAGAGGAAATAGATGTCCGAAAAATTAAATATTTATAATTCACACAGACCTCGCCATTAATGGCGAGGTCTGTTAGTGATATAGTTAATTTATGCAAATCTATGCCACAAATGAAAAAGCAAGGTTTGATTATGAGATATTGGAAACGCTTGAGGCGGGTATTGTTTTGACCGGGCAGGAAGTTAAATCAATCAGACGCGGAAGCGCGTCAATTAAGGGAGCTTATGTAAAAGTGCTTGGTCCTTCGATAGGCTCAGGACGGAGTACCGAAGCGTGGCTTTTGGGAGCAACTATCCCGCCGTATCAAGCAGGTAACGCACCAGCCGGTTATGATCCGCAAAACTCTCGTAAATTGCTGTTAAAGCGTTCGGAACTCAAGTATCTCATTGGTAAATCGCAAGAGCATGGGTTGACTTTGGTGCCAATTAAATTGTATAATAAGAACGGTTTGATTAAGTTGGAAATAGGCATTGGTCGGGGTAAGAAAAAATCAGACAAGAGAGAAAAAATAACCAAACGCGAAGTCCAAAGGAAGATAGAAAGAGCAATCAAACAAAAAATTTAGGCGGGTCTGACCGGCTTCGATAGAATTTCTTTTAAAATTTGCGCAAGTAGTGGATGGGTAGTCACCACTTTAAGTACCTACCCAAAATTATAATTGCCAACTACAATAGCAATTACGCTTTAGCTTACGCTTAAGGCGCATCCTCTCGGTGATTTCTGCTAGCCGAATCAGGGTGTCATTAGCAGGATAAGATTGTAGCGTTTTTTAAATGTTTCGGCGTTACGATTCGAAAAATACAAAACAGGTTTTCGGTTATTCTGTCGGGCTTTTAACCGAGGACTAAACAGTCCGGCTAAACTTGTAGTGCAATTTTAAATCAACTTCTAGACGGGAGTTCAACTCTCCCCAGATCCACGGACAAAACGAGCCCGCCCTTGTGGCGGGTTTAGTTTTGTCCTAGATCTGGAAACGAGACAACTGCTTGTCTCGCGTGGAGAGATGAACGGCGGAGCATGTGATTTTCTGCAGTTGGCAGAAAATCACGCGAGCAGGTGGCTAGGCAAAATTTTCGGAAGAAAATTTTAGCCAAAGCCAACTCTCCCCAGATCCACAATTCAAAGAACACCTCAAATAAGGTGTTCTTTGTTAGGCAGGGGTTATTAATTAACGGTTTTCTTAAAAAATGTCTAAAAAATACTAATTATTAAATTTCATTAAAAACAAGGATTTTGTGGGTTTTCCAGATATTCCGAGGAAAAAACTTGACAGCATATGTTCTGTGTGCTAATGATGCTGGGGGTGTAAAATCCCATCTGGCATGTTCTTTTAATTGAATAAAAAGGAGGAGAATATGTGGTTATTTGACTTATTTCGTTCGGAAGAATCGTGGGTTTTAGATTTTCGGTGTCCAAAATGTTCTGGTCATCCCCACTTACAAAAAATAGATGAGGGCACATTGGGATTTAAAAGCTTTATCCATTGTTCACATTGTGGAGGCTTCTGGGCTTGGCAATATTGTGGGGATTTTGTAATGGCCAGACAAGTTAACTCGCCGGAAAAAAGAGAGCAGTTAATCTTAAACAAACAAGAGGAAGTGTGGCAAGGGTCAAAAACAAGCAATGAGGAAGGAATGGGAGAGCGGCGCTGGGTTGAAAGAGCCGCATACCGTTTGTATGAATTTAGAAAACAGTTTGGTATACCGGAGTGTCCGGGGCACGATTGGCAGTGGGCCACCTGTCTTGCAAGACGAGAAAGAGAGAGAGTAAAGAATACAAGAGAATGGGGACCAGAAGACGAGACTATTGTCAGAGATTCTTTTATGTTTGTTTTCAAAAACAATCCTGAATCTCTAGTTGTTGTAGCTAAGGCCGGGGTTGGTAGCCAAGAAAATGAGGATAATGACGATCAAAAAGCAGAAATATGGGGATGGTCTTATGGATTCCAAGGAGATAGATAATTAATTTAGTAAGCAAGCGTTAGGCTTGCTTTTTGTTTTTAATCCCCCACCAAAATCTGATTACGCAGAAAACATCGGTACTGGTAATTTTTACCAGACTTTGTTTTAATAATGCACATGAAAGATTTTAGGAAGTGGCATGATAAAAAATCCGTGGTTGACGAGCTAGCAAAAAGACCGTTCTTCCATGAACGAGAAATATGGTTTTGCCACTTAGGATTAAATATCGGTTTTGAACAGGATGGAAAAGGAGAAGATTTTCTAAGACCAGTCTTGATTATTCGCAAATTTAATAATGAAATTTTTTGGGCCATTCCGCTTACCAGAACTAATAAAAAGTCACTCTATTACTTCCATTTTAAATTACATAATAAAGAAAGTGTCGCTATTTTATCTCAAATTAGATTAATTGATGCCCGCAGATTGTCCCATAAAATTGGAGAGGTTGGAAAGTTTGAATTTGGCCAGTTAAAACAAAAAATCAAGGCTTTGTTGCCTTGATCATGTCTTTTTTACCCTCGCTTTGCAGCGAGGTCGGGCCGAAGCCATTTAGACTTTAAATATAGCAAACCGTGTATGCAAAGTCAATGAATTATCAACATAGGTAATCCAGCGGCTGGAATAGATTGTTTTTCAAAAATATCAAAATAGTTTTCCATTGTTCTCTACCAACACCACAAAATCAAAACGGCATGACGCCGTTTTGATTTTGTGGAATATACTAATGCTTTGATGTTGATAACTTAATAGTCCCAGCATTAAAAATGGATGATAATAGATGTATATGAAAAAGACCTATTTTTTGTTTGCCGTATTGGTTGTTGTCTCAATATTTTTTTACAAAATATCCCTAACCAGTGCCGCCAAGCCATCAGATTTTGGTCTCAAAGAAGGCGATCTCATTAGTGCTATCTTCTCTGATGATCCTGATGTATATATCATTAACGAGCACGGTTTTAAGAGATTATTTCTCAATCCAGAAATCTTCAAATTTTATGCCCACTTAGGAGGTTTTACCAATGTTAAACTTGTAACCGCAGATGTCAGAGATGCATTTTCAACGGTCGGTCTTTTTAGAAATTGCGAACAAAACGACCCCAAAGTATATGGTTTTGAATCGGAAGATGAAGATGAAGGAAAGATTCGCTGGGTCAATACTTCCGGAGAAGAAGCCGTTGTTGATGATCCTGACTTTTTCAAAAAAGTATTTTGCATCAATGACAGGGAATTTAAATGGTATAAAAGAGGCGAGGAATTAAAATCAGTCAAAGAAGTGCCGCAATATCACCGAGGTGTTTCTACGGGTTCATCGCAAGCCACTTCTGCTGTTCCTGCAGTACCGGCCATACCAGCCATTCCAGCTTCACCTTCTCAACCGTTAGTTTCTCCGACAGCCACTCCGACTCCGGCTTCAGGGTCGTTCACACCAACGCCAACATCCACGCCAATACCCGCTTCAGATGCCCAATCAGCCACTCCTGCTATTCCCGCAACGCCGGCAACTCCAACTCAACCATCCAGCCTTACCCCGACCCCGACATTAACTACCTCACCAACACCCAGTGTTACCGCTTCTTCATCAGCCACCCCCATTCCCACACCAGTTTCCAGTTCAAGACCCAACCCACCTAGCAATCTTTCTGCTGTAGCCAAGTCCTCTTCTCGTATAGATCTTAGTTGGTCTGCTTCTAGTAATGCCACTGAAACAGGAGTCAATAGATACGATGTATTCAGGCTATATTATCGCCCAGATGGCGGACAAGTCGGCCGTTCTTATGTTACAAATGTAAGCGCATCTCCATACTCAAATACATATTCATATTCTGACACAAATCTTACTGCCGATATTACCTATACTTATTGGGTAACTGCTGTTGGAACATTGAATTCAGAGTTGAGTATTTCTGCGAATACCACTACTTTTGGAGCAACACCTACCCCAACCCCTACACCAGCTCCTATTTCACCCACATCTACTTGTGTTGGTGGTGATGACCGAGTGTCAGGACTTCCAATTTGTTTAATGCCAGAAAATCTTAGTGGAACTGCATGGAATGAAGTTGATAATGCAACGGGAAAAGTTATAAGCGGAGCAGTTTGTAGCGTAGATGTTTGCGGACGGAATGGTGAATGGCGCACTTGGCCGTCAAACCAACTTCTTAACGGCCGGTATTACTCAAACGGATATCCGGAAAATTCCACATATATTCAGACACCATTTGATTATAGCTACGGGGGGCAATATTTCACGAATGGAGTATGGCAAACCGGGAGTGGCGGAATAGTCCAGCCGGGATCAAGTCAGATTAGCAACCTAAATACGGTACCAAAAATTCAATCAAATTTTTCTAGAAATTTAGCCATTGGTTCAAACGGCATTGACGTAAAAGAACTTCAGGCGCTTCTCGTTAACGAAGTCAACTATCCCGCAGATTTGCTTACCGGATATTTTGGACGTATAACCCACGATGCAGTGAAAAGACTTCAAGCAAAATACGGAGTTAAACCGGTATCCGGTTACTTTGGCGAAATAACTCGCCGAGCTTTACGCGCTCTTATATCTGACTAACCAAATTCTGATTTGCCACAATTGACAAAGAAGTCCAACGGCACAAACCACAAACCAAAAGGGAAAGGTCAATCTTTTTCCAGAAATTAAAAAGAGTCGATATCTATCGGCTCATAGGAGCAGGAAATACCTGCTCCTCTTTTTTACTAAAATTCCACGTTCCCAAAAGGTATTTTTGCTTAGATTTTGATATAATACTTTAAATGTCAATAAAAAATCCTATAATTGTAGCTTTGGATGGCATGAGCTGGGATCAAGTTTTGCCTGTCGTTGATAAACTTAGAACCACCGGCTGCATCTTGAAGGTTAATGATCTACTTTTCAGAGAAGGTTTTAGAAATTTATTGCCAAAACTTTCTGTTTACGGACGCGTTATGGCTGACCTTAAATGCCATGATATTCCTAATACAGTTGCCAATACTTGCCGCAATTTGCGTGCCTGTCCCCCGTGGGCAGTTACAGTGCATGGTTCTGGCGGCAAGGAGATGATTGAGGTGGCCTGTAAAGAATTGCAAAGTGTGGGAACCAAGGTGCTGGTTGTAACGGTTCTTTCTTCAATTGACCCCAAAACCTGCGAGGAGATCTATCACAGAAAACCGGCGGAGCAAGTTATGGAATTGGCACAAATTGCTAAAAATGCGGGCGCTGATGGATTAGTGTGTTCGTCCGAAGAAGTAAGTGAATTGCGCGGAAGATTCCCCAAGTTTACTCTTGTTGTGCCCGGAATACGTTCATCTGGTGCTGATCCAGGGGACCAAAAACGTATTTCCACCCCAAAAGTCGCGATAAATAGGGGTGCTGATTATATTGTTATGGGGCGGCAGATACTAAGCGCGAAAGATCCTGTTGAGGAAGTAAACCGTATTCTCAAAAACGAACTTGGCATTTATTTAAATAACATGTAAGTTGTGATGTAGAAGACGGTACATTAAAAACAGGAAAGCAGATAGGTAATGAAAACGCGAATTAAAAAACTTTTTTGTAGTGTTTGTTTTCTAATATATTTTGTATCGTTTGTAAGCTTTAGTTTTGCTCAACAAAAAGAAATTTCTTTGCACAAAATGAATACGGAGGCATTAATAGCCAGTAAATCTTTAAAAGGAAAAGAGGATAAATTTTTATCTGGCAGGATTGTCTATAAACGTAACGATTCTCCCTCCGTGTACCCATTGTCTTTTGATAAGCGTATCCAGGTGGAAGATATGCTTCAGTATGTTCAGGGTTTGCCCGATGTGGAATATGCCCAACCAGACTTTGTCTATAAAGCGGTTGGCACTGACATTGTGGAACAAGGGCAACCGTCTGCCGGCCAAGCGTTGTCCGACATCGCTCCCCCCAACGATCCGTACTACCCTATACAGGTTCACCTGCGTTTTATCGGTATGGATACTGTATATAAAAGATACGGCTTTGAACTGGGACGAGATGAAACAAGGGGAGAAGACATCCACATTCACATCGTAGACAGCGGCGGCGGGTGCGATCACCCTGACGTCGATTCCGGTAATATTATACCGGAGAAAGATTATATTGATTTTGACGATAACCCGTGCTCTTCACCATACGGTATGGGCCTGCACGGTACATTTATGTTGGGTATCATTGCGGCAAAGACTAATAATGGTCATGGTGGAGCAGGAATAGTGCCGCGAGCCAAGTTCCATATTTGGCGTGTGCTTGGTAAAAATGGAAGCGGTTCAACTTTTGCTATCGCTGCCGCCATCGGAGAAATTGTAAACAGAAGCGAGGGGCTGGGAAATGAGATAGTGAATTTAGCGCTAGGCACTAAAGTGGAAGACCCCCTTATCAAATATTACGTTGAATACGGTTCGTCAGTAAAAAAAATAACATTTGTTGCCGCGAGCGGTAATGATGGCACAAACAGGGTCATTTTCCCGGCCGCGTTTCCGGAAGTTATTGCGGTTGGCGCGACAACGTTTCCGGATGCAAGAGCTCGCGAAAAAAAGAGAGCCCCATATTCCAACTATGGCCCGGAAACAGAAATTATGGTTCCAGTGGGCGATCTAGATGAAGATCTGGATAAAAATAATCGTTCCGATGGGATTGTTGTTGAGGGTTGGATAAATGAAATAAACGACCTGACGGGTATTCCCTATTATAAAATGTATATTATGACCGGCACATCGCCGGCCACAGCCGTTGTTAGCGGGTTAGCTGGTTTATTGATGACGGCTGGCATCCGAGATCCGGAAGAGATCAGGAAAATTCTCGCAAAAACCGCTGATGATGTTCCTCCTGGCGGTCGCGATGACGAAACAGGTTGGGGCATGGTTCGCGCTTATACGTCTTTTGCAAGTATTGATAACCGGTTGCCAGTTTTCGGATTTTTTAGTCAAGAAACTTTTGCTTGCAGCATTGTAGTTGACCAACAAAGCTGTGAAGTTACAGTGGGTTACACAGTTGAGCCGAGGGGATGGCAAGTTTACTTATATGACAATTTTAACGGTGGTACATTAAGAGAACTTACGAACTACCAGGGTGAGGAGAAGATAACCGTCAATGCCGGTAATGCAACTGGAGTGCTTCTGATTTATTACCCCGAAGGCGATATTCCCGTTGTTTTTGCTGAAACCACTGTTTACGCGAGGACTCCAGCGGCCAATTTTTCAGCAAATTCTTCCGTTGACATAACGGTAAAAGCGGGCGATCAAATAACCTACAAGTGGTCAAGTGTAGAGGGAACTTTTTACAGATTTGATCTCGCGGTTCTGGGTCCGTCCGGACAAACTTGCGATCCGCTTGGTAACTGTAGCGGACAAGTTCCCTATTTTAGTCCGGGCAGTGGCGGATCGCTGGGTCCCGCGATAATTGATCCAAGACAGGCCGGATATACTTACACTTTTTATTACACAGTTACTTCTCCTGGTGGTTCTGCGCGTTCTTTTGCGACTATCAGGGTAAAAACTGCTACGCCATGAATCGTTGATTAATAAAAAAAGCCGATAATTATCGGCTTTTGTTTTCAAATTGTATGTGTTCCATAAGTGAGAGCACTATCGGATTTTTTAAGCATTCGGTACAAATCCCGCCAATCGGCGGTTCTTTTTTTGGGGTTTTTAATAATTCGTCTAGCTTTCTTTTAGTATCAGATTCCCAAAATAGGTCTGGTCTTTCTGCAAACAATTTGCCGCCTTCTATGCGGTAGTCGGTATAAGAAATAGGATCAAAACCAAATATATCCCCATCAAAGCCGCCTCCGCCTTCAAATAATTCACATATACGTTTTTTGCTTATCTGATTTTTTCTGCAAATGGCACAAAGATAATTTTTTTCCTCGCCTATTTTTGTAGGCATTTTTTCATACCTCGTTTATATTTCAAAGAAGTTTTAATATAGTAACAACTAAAAAGTAACTTTGCAATCCTTTTTACGTAGAAGCGAGCCATATTGCCTTTTGGGACTTCTGGGGTTGCCGCCAGCATGGTTTTGTCAATGATTGACCCTGAGCTTGTCGAAGGGGAACATCTTGACAAATGGCGGCAATCACAAAAGATGAAAAAATCTCGCTGGGATTTTTGAAGTTCCCAAAAGGTAATATGGCGAGTGCTATTTTTTTCCGTGAAATTTCTCATGTACCTCTCTTAACTGTTTGTCTGTGACATGGGTATAAATTTGGGTAGTGGTTACAGAGGAGTGGCCTAGCATAGCTTGGACGGAGCGGATATCGGCGCCATTGCGCAAAAGGTCGGTGGCAAACGAGTGGCGCAAGCTGTGAGGGCTAACCCTCTTGCCAACAATGCCAGCAACAATGGCATATTTTTTGATAATACGTTGGATACTGCGCGGAGTAAGTCTTAGTTTTTCATATTTCTCCAGTTTTTCATTCTGCGGTATGCGAATGAATAACGCTTCATCGGCATCCGGACGTTTATTCAGGTAAGTTACAAGGGCCATCCTTGCAGTATCGGACAGGAAGACTACCCGTATCTTACTGCCTTTGCCACGCACTCCAAACTCCCCTCTTTTTACGTCTATATCAGTTCGATTTAAAGAGCATAGTTCAGAGACACGAAGACCGGTGGAGAAAAGTGTTTCAAGTATTGCACGGTCACGTAAGTCAGCCAGAGCCGTACCCGCCGGCGTTTTTAAAAATCTTTCCAATTCTTGCGGTTCCAGAAACGTAACCTGACGTTCTTCCTGTTTGCCAAGCTCTACTTTTTCCGCTGAAACAGTTTTGATATCACGTTTGGCCAGATATTTAAGAAACGCCCGCAGGGCAATGATGTGATAATTTTGGGTGACCTTCTTTAGCGGTTTATCACCGCCATCGTTTAATCTGTTTAAGTAGAGCCGATATTTTCTGATAAGTTCTTCGGTAATTTCTTCCGGCCGTCCCATTTTGGCGAAATTAATAAACCTAACTAGGTAGTGATTGTAGTTTTCAACCGTTTTTGCTGAACGGTTTTTTTCTATCTCCAGATATTCTAGAAATTGTGTTTTGAGGTCTTTGATGGTCATGAAGCTATTATAGCACAGATATGTCGCACATTATTAATTTGATTTATTCACAAAAATTGCTACTATTTCCTAAATAGTTTTTTAAAAATTAACAAGGCAAACATGAACAAATTACGTGCGAGGATTTTGTTATTTGCTACTTTGGTGGTTTTTTCATTATCTGTGCATTATTGTTCCAGAGCCGAAGCTCAAGAAAAAAAATACAGCTGGCTTGATAAAATTGATGAAGCAAAACAGATGCTTAAAAATGTGGAATTGAAGCACAGCGTCAAAATAGTAACTTATAAGGAAACAAGAAAATTACCAGCACAAGTCAAGAAGAAAAAATCCAAAATTTTAACCACAAAAAGGACAGATTATGCCTGGAAAGAAGCTGGCCTGGTATTAATGAATACAGAAACGGGCGAAATAAAGCTTATTAAAATTAGGAAAGAAGGCCAAAAACTTTTTAATCTAGATAAAGAATTTACGGTTGAAATTGAGCCGAGGGTAAATGGCATAACCTGGAATGGCAGGAATACCGCCTTTCGCGTTGTTGCACCCGATGGGTGGATAGTGATTGCTAATGGCTGGATCGACCTTGTAAGCGGTAAACCAGCGGAACGCATTTATTTTCCTTACTCTACTAGTCTTCATCAAGATGAATTAATTAAGATGGGCGACTTTCACCTTGAGGGTCATTTTGTCGCTGCCGTTGCAGAGCTACATTCTTTAGGTGTCATATCTTTGGCAAATTCGGATAAAAAGGTAAGTGAAACGATGAGCTTCTTATTTCCCATAAACCTTGTTTTAGTGGAATTAACAGATCCACAGGAATTTTATGCTTTTAAGTCAGGAACTTTAAAATTCAATCCGTTTGATAGAGTTAAGATTTTGCTTGCAGGTAACGGCGAAGGGGCGTTTTCTACCTACAATTATGCCGGTGCTGTAGGTCTTACGCAGTTTACAAGGGGGACGTGGAATATTATCAAGAAGAAATATCCCTTAGCTAAGTTGCCAGAGTTTAATGTTGGCGCAATGCAGCACATAGAGTCAATAATGGCCGCAATACTGCTCTATGACTATAATCTTAACGAACTAAAAAAAGTATTTGGTGAAAAAATATTGGATGATGAAAAACTCGATCATTATTTATATGCCGCCCACAATTGTGGTATTGGGCGGGTAATTAAAGCGATTAAACGCACAAAGACGGGTCAGGATTGGCGTGTTGCCCTTCGTAAATTAGGCAAAACAGACGAAACAATTATATTTCTTGAGAAGGTCGATTACTTGTTAAAGAGCCGCTATTAATAAAGCCACCGCTAAGGGGCTTTTTTATTTTTTAAATATGTGTTATCATTAAATTTATTAGGACTTTTGCGTTTAGCCAAGTTCAAGGCAAGCACGAGGAGCAAACCGAGACGTAGTATAACTACGTTGAGGGAGCACCGGAGTGCTTAACGAAGAAATTGGCTAAACCGCCTATGGCTTTGAGCCACGATAAGCCCAAAATCTTATGGGCTTCGTGGCGAAAAGCGTATAAGGACTTAACGTGTTAAACCCCAAGACAAAACTAAAGATAGTCAGCAAACATGCCATTCATGAGGGGGATACCGGTTCTGCAGAAGTGCAGATTGCTTTATTTTCCGAGGAAATAGAGGCTTTAGCCAAGCATCTCAAAAAACATTCAAAGGACAACAGTTCACGCACCGGCCTTTTGAAAATGGTTGCCAAGCGCAAACGTCTTTTGGATTACCTAAAAAAGGAGTCGCCAACAAGATACGCAAAAATTGTAAAAGACTTAGGATTAAAGAAATAATTTTGGCCGAGCGCAAACACAAAAATACTAGTAAGTCTCACGATGTAACTTCAGAACACCAGAGAGTCGGTGTTTTTGTTGACGCGCAGAATATGTACCATTCGGCCAAGAATCTTTACAAGGCCAAGTTAAATTTTAAAAAAGTCCTTGAAACGGCCGTTGGCAATCGGCGCTTAATACGCGCCTTTATCTATGTTATCAGGACTGAATCTGGTGAAGAGAAAGCCTTTTTTGAAGCGCTTGAAAAGGGCGGCTACGAGATCAAAGAAAAAGATCTCCAGATATTTCCCGGCGGTATGAAAAAGGCCGATTGGGATGTCGGTTTGGCCATGGATGCGGTGATACTGGCTGACAAAATTGATGTGGCGGTGCTTGTAACCGGTGATGGCGATTTTATCCCGCTAGTTGAATATCTTCGCATTTCGCAAGGTCTCAAAGTGGAAGTCATATCATTTGGCCGTAGTACCTCGGCCAAACTCAAAGAAGTCGCCGATGTTTTTACCGACTTGGGCGACGACCCAAAGAAGTTTTTGATCTACTGATTCTAATTTTAAAGATTGGCTTTTCCGATTAAAATATGCTAGATTAAAATTTGAAATTTTAATAATTACAACTAAATAGAAAAGCAGAGAAGGACAAAAGGTGCGCAGGGCTTAGGTTTAGGCCAAAGTTATCGGCAATTCGATGGCTGTGGTCTGACTCCAAGTCACTCTCTTCTCTTCTATTCTGTCGGATTTTAGATGTCAGTAAAAACCTATAAAGAAGAGTTTGCTGGAAAGCCTCTTCAGATTGAAATTGGTAAATTGGCAGGGCAGGCCAACGGTTCTTGTCGTATTCAATATGGTGAAACAACCATTTTGGTGACCGCTACTATGTCAGCGCATACCAAGGATGTTGATTATTTTCCGCTGACCCTAGACTACGAAGAGAAGTATTACGCTGCCGGTAAAATTAAAGGTTCAAAATGGATTAAACGCGAGACTCGACCCTCGGAAGAGGCTATTTTGTCGGCGCGTTTAATTGATCGTTCACTAAGGCCAAGGTTTGACCACAATATAAGAAACGAAGTCCAGGTTATTGCTACTATCCTGTCTTTTGACGCTATAAACGACCCTGATATTCCGGCGCTTTTCGGGGCTTCACTGGCTCTAATGATTTCCGATATTCCTTTTGACGGGCCTGTTGCTGCGGCTCGTGTCGGAAGAGTGGATGGAAAATTGGTATTTAACCCCAGCTATGAAGAACGCAAACTAAGTGATTTTGATATCGTGGTTGCCGGTACTGAAAACAAGATAAACATGATTGAAACCGGTGCTAAAATAGTGCCGGAAAAAGACATTGTAGAAGCGGTGGCCAAGGCGCATAAAGAACTGAAGGCGCTTATTAAGTTGCAATGGAAAATTGCCGAAGAAATTGCTCCCAAAAAGCGGGAACTGGCGGTTTTTAGCCGTGACGAGGCGTTAGCTAAAGTGGTCAGAGATTTTGTCAGTCCAAAGCTTGAGAAAGTTTTGTACACTCCCCACAAACTTGAGTATGTTGAGGGTTTGCACAAAGCCCAAGACGAACTGGCTGGGTATATTGCCGCTCAATATACCGATCATCCCGATTTAAGTAAAAAACTCAAAGAAGCCAATGTAATTTTTGAAGAGGAAATTGACAGGATTGTGCACAAAAATATTCTTGAAAGTGAAAAGCGTCCTGATGGTCGTAAGATTGACGAATTGCGAGATATAAGCGCTGAAGTTGGAATACTCCCCCACTCGCATGGCACGGGTTTGTTTAATCGTGGCACAACGCAAGCATTATCCAGTTTGACTTTGGCTGCTCCCGGAATGGAGCAATGGATAGAGACGATGGAGATTGAGCTTACCAAGAAGAGGTTTATGCATCATTATGTTTTTCCGCCATTCAGTGTCGGTGAAACCGGACGCATGGGTGGGGCTGGCCGGCGAGAAATAGGCCACGGAGCCCTAGCTGAACGCGCTCTTGAGCCGTTGATACCAAGCAAAGACGAATTCCCCTATACGATTCGAGTAGTTTCAGAAATTTTATCCTCCAATGGGTCTTCTTCCATGGCATCTGTCTGTGGTTCATCGCTGGCCATGATGGACGGAGGGGTTCCAATTAAGGCGCCAGCCGCCGGTATTGCCATGGGCTTAATGTTTGATGAAAAAGGCGAAAAGTATAAGGTCCTAACAGACATTCAAGGACCGGAAGATCATCATGGTGACATGGATCTCAAGGTGGCGGGTACGCGGGACGGTGTTACTGCCATGCAAATGGATGTGAAAATAGAGGGTATAGACGAAAAAATACTTGAAAAAGCGTTGGAACAAACCCGTAAAGCAAGACTAGAAATACTTGATCACATGGCGAAAGCAATCAAAGAGCCGCGTGAAGAATTATCTAAATATGCTCCCAGAGTTACAACTATAAAAATTGATCCGGATAAAATCCGAATGGTTATCGGCCCACAGGGCAAGGTAATTAACGAAATAATTGAAAAAACCGGTGTTGAAATTGATATTGAGCAGGACGGCTCGGTATTTATAACCTCTGATAGTCCGGATGGCATGGAAAAAGCGATTAAATGGATTGAAACGATAACTTATGAAGCCAAACCTGGTGATGAGTTTGACGGTAAGGTAACCCGACTTATGGATTTCGGTGCTTTTGTTGAATTTATGCCCGGCCAGGAAGGAATGGTTCATGTTTCCGAAATATCAAAAGATCATATCCGCCGTCCGTCAGATGTCCTCAAGGTTGGCCAAACCGTGCATGTACGCGTGAAACAAATAGACGAGATGGGACGCATAAACCTTACAATGCGGTAAGGCTCGCCCTTGTCAAAAATTATCGCTCGCCATTATGTTTTCTATCACCACTTGAATTCCCAGCGAGAATTCTACGTTCCGTTGAAAGCGTGGATTCGTCTCGCAGTGATGAATATTTTACTACTCGGCGACCATGCAATCCACCCTTTCAACGGTGCTATAAGACATAATGGTTCGCTTTGAATAATTTTTGGCAAGGACTTGCACTAACCATTGCGCGGTTCCAATAAAGGCGTCGCTTTAGCTCAAGTCAACTGACGTTTTTAGTTTCTTTTCTTCGTTAAATCGTCTAATGGCTAGCATAATCAACCTATCAATTAGTTCTTTATAAGATATCCCACTGGCTTCCCAAAGCTTCGGATACATGCTGATTTTAGTAAAACCAGGAATGGTATTTAATTCATTCACGATCACTTCGTTGTCGTTTCTTAAAAAGAAATCTACTCGTGCCATACCTTCTAAGCAGAGGGTTTTAAAAGATTTTACGGCAATGTTTTGAATTTTTTTAATTATGTTTTTTGGCAATTTTGCTGGAATCGCAAGTATCGCTCCTTTCTCGTCAACATATTTTGCTTCATAAGAATAGAAATCGTGATTGTTTACTACAATCTCGCCAGGAATTGAAGCAATTGGCTTATCATTTCCAAGTACCGAACACTCTAATTCTCTGCCCTTAATAAACTCCTCAATTAAAATCTTCCTGTCATATTTAAACGCTTTGGCTACGGCACTTTTGAATTGTTTTTGGTTATCTACTCTCGATATTCCGATGGAAGAACCGGAGTTGGCTGGTTTTACAAAAAATGGCAGCCCCAATTGTTTTACAGTATTTTTAAAATTTATTTTTGAACTCTTTTCAAATACCAAGAAATTGACAGTTAGTATACCGGCAGCCGTCAGTAATCGTTTCTGGATGTCCTTATCCATTCCCACGGCCGAACCCAATACGCTCGCACCGACGAATGGTATATTTAGTAATTTTAGTAAGCCCTGCATCGTGCCATCTTCGCCGAAAGTTCCGTGAAGAACCGGGAAAGCGACATCTATTTGTTTTGCCTGAATTTTGTCAGACGAACTTTGAAGTTGTCTATTTTGTTCTCCCGGTGATAATGCCAACGCGACATTGGCTTCATTGTTAAGTTTAATTAGTTTGGGATCATTAGCATTTAACAAAAACCTTGTGGAGCTATTGAGAAGCCATCTGCCATTCTTATCAATTCCAATCGGTACGATTTCATATTTATTTTTATCAATCGCTTCCATGATATTCTTGGCCGATTGCAAGGAAACCTCGTGCTCAACCGATTTTCCTCCAAATATAACCCCGACCCTAATTTTGTTTTTCTTTGTGCCCATTTGTAGCCACAATTAAAGCATAAAATACGATGGAGTGCTAGGTTAAATCAAAAACCGCCGGTAGTGGCGGTCGTACTGGTGCTAGATTAAAGAAGGTCTTTGAAAAGAGGATCTTTTTCAAAATAAAAGTCCTGCTAGGCGCAAGACTAATTTTGTTTTTCCTCTGGTTTGTAAGAAACAAAATATTTAGTGAGATGAATAATGGATAAAAATTATAGAAGCCACCAGACAATTGGAAGAAATGGATTCAGAGAAACCGCATAACAAGCTAAAGATAAGGAAAAAATAGCAATAAAAATTAAACCGATCCTTTTTTCCCCATAAGACAATGGCCAAGGCCAGGTAGTAGTAATTGAAAAAAGGCAAGAAAGAAAAACTTGAGAATATTTTCCATATCAGCCAATCCTCTTATTTGGTAGAATATTAAAGTTCTGGCAAAAGAATAATATATTTTACAAATAAAATCAATTTCATAAAAATTAATAACCAAAACGCTAGGCTGTAGATAAGATTTTGGGTATGTGTGATAGAATTAGTCTAGTAAAAAATTAGGTGTTAGCTGTTAGGCGTTAGTTTTTAGATTTATAAATTTTACTAAAACCTAAAACCTAAAACCTAAAACCTTCCGCAAATGGCCGATGAAATAAAACCGCCAGTTTCTAGGTCGACTAGTTTACCGCCACCCCCTTCTTTTCCAAGCGTAACAACGCCGCCCAAACCCAGCGTGAACCCTCCTTCGCCTGTAGCTATGGAGGGCAAAGCAAGTCCTCTAACCCCGGATATTAAAATTCCGCCTAATTTGCCGATTAGTGAAACGAAATCACCAACTTCCACTTTTGTTAGGCCGGCTATACCTACCATGCCAATACCACCACGACCTTCAACGCCAGGATTTTCCAGACCCACAGTTCCTACGTTGCCGCCAGTTACTCAACAGAGTCAACCATCTACTGTTTTTAAATCTTCAATTAGGACAATGCTGGACGATCTGGGAGCTATCAAAAAAGGCCAGACACCAGCCGGTTTTAAAATAGAAAAAGAATCGGAAAAAGAAGTTAAAACAATGCCTGAACCTATTCCAACAAAAATACCACTATCACCAATATCTCACGTTGAGCTTGGTAAGCTTGAAAAAGCCAAGCCATTGCCAGGCACAGCTATTCCGCCAGCAGTTTTGCCAAGAGTTTCACAGCCGACGATGCAGCCGACGATGCCCCCTATTAGCTTAACGAAGCCTTCATTGAATATACCGTCCACAGGTAGTTTTTGGAGTAAATTTGACAAAGCTGGTTCAAAAAGGACGCTTTTTATTATTATTGGTCTGGTAGTTTTAATTGCTGCTATTACTGAATTTTTTGTTTATCGTAGTCAAACAATACCTACGCCAATATTTAGTCCATCTCCTTCTACTTCACCAACTGTCACGCCAATTTCTATTGAAAACCTGTTTTCGGTGGTGGATTCGGTAAATTTTTCAATTGGAGGTACTGCACCTGCGACCCTAGTAAGCCAGTTTTCCAGTTCTGGAAAGCTTGATTCATTGATTTCATCCGGGGAGATTGGAATTTACAAGGTTAATAATGTAGATGGGACTAAGCGGTATGGATTTGAAGAATTTATGGATGGTATGTTAGCTAATTTACCGTTAGAATTGAAAACCTTGATTGATGATAAAAACTTTTGGTTGACTTTTATGCCCAAAATAGATGGTACTATTAGCCCTGGTTTTATTGTAAAAATTCAAAGCACAGATATGACCCCAATAGTGCGTACAATCTTAAAAAATTGGGAAGACACAATGAAACAAACGTTAGTTAACATGCTTCAATTTGACCAATCCAAGGCATCATCCATGGTATTCTTAGATAATACTTACAACGGGACAGCAATTAGATATATTAACTTTCCAGATCATAATTTAACGATTGATTATTCGGTAATTCTAGCAAAAAATAACGATGCCTATCTCGTTTTGGTTAATTCTAGGGACCACATATTTGGAGTAATAGATAAGATTAAGTAGCAGTACTTAAAAATATATTTCTTAATAATAACAATGGTGTCGGGTTACCCGACACCATTGTTATTAAAGTGTTGACATCATTGACATCATTGTAAGATATCCTTGTTTTTAAGGGTAATTTAGTGATTAATGATGACAACTTATCCACAGATTTTACTTGTCATCATTCTTGGGGGCATTTATACTAAGTATAGTTCTCTTTTTGGCTAGTTGTTCCGATGTGATGGAACGACCGGCAGTTTTGCAGCCTGCTCAAGTTTTTAGACTAGCACCTAAGTTAGTGTTGATGTAACGGTGTTTCTAGAAACTTGGGCAGGCACTACGGGTGTCAGCCTCTAAGCAACTTTTGTTTCTGGGCCTCGATGCCCGTTTTTTTCTTGCCTACATATAATATCTCGTGCTACAATTTCTTTTTGAGTTTATTCTAAAACACTATGGACCCCGTTAGAAGTAGCCCTAACGGGTTTGCGAGCCAAAATTATTATTTTATCAAAGTTAAACAGCGACTGTAAGTAAAACTTGCATACCGCTGTTACTACTTCTAACGGGGTGGACAAAGAAGAACAAAAAAAATTAAAAGAAGATTTATTAACCGAAAAGGTAAATATTGAAAAATTACTAGGCGAATTTACTACAGAAAACCCAGTTGTTAGGGGTGACTATAAATCACACTTCCATGCTGTTGATCAGTCAGATACTTCTGATGAAAAAGCTCACAGCGTAACTGATTCTGAGCAAGAAAGGGCGGTTGAACAGAATCTTGAATTGCGTTTACGTGAAATCAACGAGACTCTTGGGAAAATAGACAAAGAATCTTATGGTATTTGTGAGAATTGCTCATCCCCTATTGATGTAAGGCGCTTAAAAGTTATACCAGTAGCTAAGTTTTGTGTTGATTGTGCCAAAAAAGTAAAGTTATTATAAACTCTTTTTAGATAGAGAAACGTGAGTGGAAAAGTGCAATTAAGAAAATCAAAGGTAATCGATTAGCTGATTAGGAGGAATGCTAATTTGCTTTGGGAATGCCATCTGTTAAAGTTTTTTCGGCCGCTGTTACTGGCCTCGACGCTCTTACCGTAGAGGTTGAAGTTGATTCTACACCTGGACTTCATTCACTAAATATTGTTGGGCTCCCTGATAAATCAGTCGAGGAGTCTAAAGATAGAATTGGCTCCGCTATCAAAAATAGCGGTTTTATTGCGCCCAATAAGAAAAACCAAAGAATAATCGTCAATCTTGCGCCAGCGGATATCAAGAAAGAAGGACCTGCTTACGATTTACCGATTGCGTTGGGTTATTTGCTTACAACTAAACAAATAAAATTTGAACATAAAAACAGAATTTTTCTTGGGGAATTGTCGCTTGACGGCTCTGTGCGTAAAATAAATGGTGTTTTATCGGTAACGCTGATGGCACAGGCCAAAGGGTTTAAGGAAATAATTTTACCCAAAGAAAATACCGTTGAAGCTTCAGTTGTTGGTGGAATTAATATAATTGGTATAAATAATTTAACGGAATTAACCGGGTATCTTGAAGGCAAGACCGTAATTTCTCCAGCAGAACATTTAGATTATGATTATTTGGTAAAAAATGGCTCGCAGAGCTACGATTGTGGTGATTTTGATATTTCCCACGTGAAGGGACAAGAAAGTGCCAAGAGGGCCCTAATAATTGCTGCTAGCGGTGGCCACAATTTGTTGATGCATGGCTCGCCTGGTACCGGCAAGACGCTTTTGGCTAGAGCCCTTTCAAGTATTTTGCCAGAAATGAGCAGAGATGAGGCGCTAGAAGTGACAAAAATATACAGCATTTGTGGTCTCATAAAGAACCAAGCGATAATTTTTGAGCGTCCATTCCGCAATCCACACCATTCTACTTCAGCCGTTGCAGTGGTTGGCGGAGGCACGTGGCCAAAGCCAGGTGAAATTTCTCTTGCTCATCGCGGCGTGTTATTTCTTGATGAATTTCCTGAATTTCCGCGAAATGTTATTGAGGCGCTTCGCCAACCAATGGAAGGTGGCGAAGTTGTCGTTTCACGCGCTTCAAGTTCCGTAAGATTTCCTGCCAGGTTTATGCTTGTGGCCGCCATGAATCCATGCCCTTGCGGTAATTATGGTGATGAAGTTAAGCCTTGCGTGTGTTCGGCACATGAGATTTATAAATATCAGCGAAAAATTTCTGGTCCCATGCTTGATCGTATCGATATTCAAATAAGTGTTCCTCGTGAAACTTATGCCAATTTGACTAGTGAAAAAAGTGGCCAAACTAGCTGTGAAATTAGGCAAATCGTGGCAAAAACAAGAAAAATACAGCAGGACAGATTTATTGATGCCAAATTGCATACGAATAGCGAGATGGGTCCTAAAGATATTAAAAAATTCTGCCAGCTTACTGCGGAAGCCGAGGAACTGGTTAAAAACGCAGTTGTATCTCACAGTCTTTCTGGACGTGGCTACCACAAAATTCTCAAAATTGCGCGCACAATCGCCGATTTGGCTGATAGTGAAATTATACAGGCCAATCATGTGGCCGAAGCTATAGCGTACCGTATTCGCCCAGAAAACGACTCATTTGCCGGTATTTAACATTTCTTTCAACATCATGCCTTCTTATAAATTTTCCTCCTTGAGCTATTGTTACTAAAAATATGCGGTTATCCATTCCCCCTTCGTCTTCTGACTCCGGGGCCCGCATATTTCTAGCGTAACAATCATACGCTCAATCCGTTAATTTATTAGTCGGCAGATGAATCCCGTTAGAGAGTGTTATATTAGTTAGGTAATCCATCGAATAACAATCATCTTTTAAATAGCGGGCTCTCTAACGGGATGAATGACGAAATGCTAAATACCGGCTCATTCGTCCATCAATGTTTCATGGGAAACCCCGCCTTTGTAAACAAGTGAGGGTAAACAAAAAACCAGCAAAGCTGGCTTATTTAGGTGGATATACGTACCAGGAATCAGCTCCAGTGAGTAAGTAAATGCATTCCTCCCCTATCTTTTTGGCGATTTTGGCTAAAAATTTTTTAAGATTCGGAATCCTTTCTTTACCAACAAAAGAAATCTCAAATTTTGTGTATTCGCCATCTGGTTTTCCCATCCAGAAGCCCTTAACTTTTTCTGTTCGGCTCCAGGCGTGGCCGTAACTTTTCTCCAGAAAAGCGTGTATTTCGTACTCTACTTTTTCAAGTTTTGACGAGGGTATTGAAAATATAGCGGGTTTTCCCAGATATTTTTCACGATAGCCGTCTTTTTCTTCAATCATTTTCAAAGGTCCCTCCCCTTCTAGAGATGGTTTCAAAACCTTTAGAGATTGCAGTAGAAATAGGATTTTGAAACCATCTCTAATATTTTGCCAATGGATTCTTCGCTCCGTGTACTTCAAAATGGACGTGGCAGCCAGTGGAACGGCCAGTAGAACCCATAACTGCAATTTGCTGACCGCGTGCAACAAAATCTCCGACATTGGCCAATAATCGGCTGGCATGAGCATAAAGAGTTTCGGTGCCATTGGGGTGATTTACCTTAATAAATTTGCCAAAGCCGCCATTATAACCCACAGCATCAGATATAGTTACTCTGCCATTGGCGGCGGCGTATATCGGCGTACCGCATGAATTAGCTACATCTACGCCGTTCCTTCCGTGGATCCTGCCCCAATTATAGCCTGTAGCCGGTTGGATGAAGTAACCCGCTAATGTTGGTAAATAGGCGAATCTTGGAGCTGTGCTTTGTTGGAGAGGAGCTTTGGGCGTATTT
The DNA here is from genome assembly GCA_016181175.1 of Candidatus Yanofskybacteria bacterium. Taxonomy (NCBI): domain Bacteria; phylum Candidatus Yanofskyibacteriota; species Candidatus Yanofskyibacteriota bacterium. Next base: position 63,553 of record JACOZV010000003.1, on the reverse strand, counting down.
ATTTTTCCACCAGGAATTATAATTTCTTCATCTGTTTGCAGGTCTCCGCTTAACGGCAAACCGTTAAAACTAACTATTTCTTCTTCTTTTACCCCATATTTTTTGGCCAACGAAGCAACGGTATCGCCTTTTTTAACCTTGTGTATGACTCCTGTAACTGGCGGTATTTTCAAATCCATACCGGGTCTAATTGCATCGGCATCGCTAAGATTATTTGCCCAAATTATAGTGTTAATGCTCACGCCATAGTCAGAAGCAATAAAAGAGAGGGTATCGCCCTCTTGTACAGTATAGATTGCTATTTGAGATCCTCTATCTAAAAATTCATCAAGAATATCTGTCAAAATTGTTCCTCGCGAAACGAGAGAGTTGTCTTGAATTGTGTTAAGTACGGACGGCTTTGGCATGCGTTCAGTTCCGGCATAGGCAGCGAGGCTATTAATGTCAGCAAGCTGGTTTTGGGATGGGATAGTGATTACTGAAGCAGCGGTTTCTTCTACATAGCTTGTTAGTAGGTTACCAAGAACACTTCTCTGACCCTCTGACGAACCTTTAAAAATCAATACAATAATAGCTAGACTCATAACAACAAAAAATCCGACTCTCTCGTTTTTTAAAAATTGCCCAAAAAAAGTATTATTTATAAGTGTTTTAATAAGGTTAATTTCCAGCTATCGGTTTGCGGTTACTAGCTAGAATGTTGAAATATTGCTGAAAACAATAACGATTCTCTCGCGAGAATCTAGAGTTAAGAGTAGCAATGTGTAGTAGGTAAGTCAAGAGGCATAAGTTGATAATTAGTTAATACAAAAGCCGAGGTTTTCTCGGCAATAATTTTTTAATCAACAAAAACAAATCCTTGACTTTCATATATTTTCCTTTTTAAGCTCCTTATTTTATCATCAGGACCAACAAATTTAATATCAAAACTTCTAGTGCCATCTTCAGGGGCAACAACAATAACGCGTAAAAAAATTAGAACAGTAATATGCTTTTTAGAATTATCCACTTCAAATTTAAACCTTTCTGGCGCGCAACATTCATAAAAAGAAACATCAAACTCTTCGCCATTTACCCCTCTTAACTTCAAAGAGGCATATGTAAACCATCCACCTTTTTCTATTTTCAATGAACTTAACGGAAACTCTGCTTTGCTGTCCGAACCCCCACCAACCCTTCCATACTCTCGGTGTATTAACTGAAACTCTGGATACATAGATTTGTCTCCTTAAAATACCACTATTCTATTTTAAAGCTATATACTAAATTTGTCAATAGGTTGTCATGGTTCAGTGGCTTGATTATTGGTTTATAATTCACAATACTAGGTTCATGCTTAACTCCAAAGAACTGGGATTTTTCGCAGAAAATATTGCGGCAAGATATCTTGAAGTCGGGGGATACGAAGTGGTTGATAAAAATTATCGTAAGCCGTGGGGAGAGATAGATATAATTGCCCGCAAAGATGAAGTGGTGATTTTTGTTGAGGTTAAGTCAAACAGCCAAGAATTTGAGGGTGATTTTAACCCTGAAGTCAGGGTTGATTGGAAAAAAATGGCAAAAATTAAACGTACCGCTATGTTATATCTTGAGCATGAATTGTGCGGCATGGATTTGGAATGGCAGATCGATGTAATATCTGTGGTTTTTGACAGAGTTAATAAAAAAGCAAAAATCAAACATTTTAAAAACGTTTAGCCCGCCCAAGTTTTTGAACATGCCTTCGGCTTTTATGTTTCTGATGCCAGCCCAAAAATTTGGACGGGTTGACCCCGTATCCAGAAAGTAATAACGTAAATTAAACAAGAACATTAACAACAAAAAGCGAGGTAGTAAGTGAATAAGTCATTTTTGGTTTTATTTCTATCTGTTTCTGTTTTTATTTTTTCTTGTATTGGATGCAGTGTCCACTCACGTTCTACAGCGCCTATTCCTTCTAGCCTGCCCAAAACACCAGAGGCGGTGAAGGTAGCATTGGAAGAAAATGAAGACGTGGAAAAAATTGCCAAAGAAAACAAAAAAAGAATAAAAACTAAAGCCCAAACAACAGAAGAAATTGATTCTCTGTGGGAGAAACTCAAAGAAAACGAGATAACTCTTGCCACCAAAAGGGCGGAGGGTGTCAATACCAGCCAAGCCGAAAAAATACTTGACAATTCCAAAAGTTTATTGGAAGAAGCCGAAAAGCTTTATCTTGAGGCCAATCTTACTGAAGATTACGAGCCCGTATTAGGTATTTTACGAGTCATTGATGATTCGTTTGAAAAAATAAAGCAGGAATTAAAAAGGGCGCCGCGATTCAGAGATAAAACCAAATCTCAGCCTAAAGAATTTAAGGATGGCAGGGACGTAGTTGTTGAAAAAATGGGCCATCCAGACCCCAGGAATGTCAGGGTCGGACCCATGGGGAGGTTTAGTTTTCAAATTAATGACGGGACAGAAATGCTTTTAAGCGCGTCTACGTGTTTTGCACCCACTGGTGGCATGTATACCGGTAATTCTGGTGATTTGGGTGATCAACAGTCTTCGAGACCAGATTCACAACAAAGAATTTCCGGAACTTTTCAGTTGAGCGCGCCGCCCAAAATTATGATTATTGAATATCACACCGGGCAAGAGGGAACTTATCAGTTTGTTTTTGCGGAAAGGAATCCCAACTTAGACTGGTTTGTTTCAAATCAATATCTACAACCCCAAATGCGCGATTTGGCGTTGGCTAATCTGTGCCAAAGCCAAGGAACCGGATTTGAGGACTACCAACTTGTAGCTGCTTACAAGAGCAAGATGGCCGGAACACCGGAAGAGGTCCTTGAGCAATTGCTATCCGGTAGGTTCAGGTTTGCGGACCAATTCGGTCTGGGTGCCATTGCTGAAAATGCCAAAGGCGGCGCCGCGCTTGCCAATCTTGAACTGGTAAGCATAGTTTTTAACACAAAAATCAGCCGACTGAGTTTTGCTCAAGCCGACGCCTTAAATAAGATTTACAACAAAGTAAAAGACGATCTTCTTACTTCTGAAAAAGGTCAAAAAGCATTCGACAAGATAGCGGTTTGGCAAAACACCCTGTCGCCTAAAAAAAATGACAAGAAACAGTTTCTAAATTTGATTAACTCAAATGCCGGTGGTCGGCGAGAAATTGAAACCCTGGTCAACGAATTTGAGGAAAATTTAAAGCAGTTAGCAAATGAGTTTGCCAAAATCCAAAGGGAATTGTTGCGATTTAGGAAAAACTCTGGTGTTGAATTGGTATTCTATGACGACGAAAATCCGGTTATGGTCTTACTTTTGCAAGGAGTGGGTTACAAAGTTGAAGAGGCAAGCGCCGGAACACTTTTTAAAAAGGATATTCCGCAAATATCGGTAGAGTCAAAAATATTTTACTATACAAGCAAAAATGACGATCAGCCACAGTTGGTCCGTGAACGTAGATTCATGATAAATGAGGCCAATAAGTATATTGATGTAAGTAAGGACTATCAGAGGCTGACTAGTTTTATGCTCGGTTGGCCGACGGACAATCCGTTGCCCACCGGTTATTACCAGTTAAAGCTGACGGTTACCGACGAGGTTAGGGAAAAAGCCATAATTTACGAGGTAAACTTTACCGTCTTGTTGGCAAGGTTGAGAGTAGAATGAGCATAATAGCAAGGAGGAACCCGATGAAAAAGCTATTAGTATATTCAGTTGCAATTTTAGCGATTTTTTCCTGTGCAAATAGCGTTTGGGCGACCGAATTCTCCGTGGCCATTGAAGGGCGAATTGTTAGGGTAGAACCCTCAAAAAGCATAGTTATTGAGATCAAGAAATCACAAAGCATTGAATTGGGTTTGGCCGATATTGAGAGCTTGGCAGTCAGAGATTCGAAAGATCTAATTGACGGAGTGGGAACTACCGCTATCATCGGCGGAGCGAGCGGCGGAATTATTGCCAGAGTGGGCGTAATTGATCCGCCAAAAAGCATTCAACCATCAGAAAGTAAGATAAAAAACGCTGCTATTGCTGGTATCACCGCCGCTGGTTTTAGTGCCACGGGGCGGATTCTTTTCAATCTTTTAACGCAAAAATCGCCAACCATAATCTACGATATTAACAGCGAAAGCTTAAAGGAGCCGGCAGTAATAAATCTTTTACCCATAGGAACCAAAGTTAGAATAATTCAGAAGAATCACATAAATGGTAATATGCCCTAAACCCCCTCGGGGGTTTATTTTTTTTATAAAATGTGATAGAACAAAAGCCATATGTTCGTTAAAAAGATTAGAGGCAAAGAATGAAAGTGTTTATTTTTATTCTGACTTTTGTGTCAATTTTGCCCTGGTTGGCAAAGGCACAAGTAACGGCCGAACCGGCTTACGATAAACCGATTTTTAGCGCCGAAGTAGATATGGTTAATGTAACCGTTGTGGCCTTAAGCGCTGGCGGTAAACCATTACCCCAGCTTGAGAAACAGAATTTCAAGTTAGAAGAGAGTTTGGCTGGCGGGCAGAACTTTCGTGAAAGAAATATAAAGCTTGATCAGCCAGAACAATTGCCGCTTCGTGGTGGCATAATCATAGATACCAGCGGTTCAACAGCCAGGCAATTCCGTTATCAGCTGGATGTGGCTTCAGAACTGGTAAAGTGGATTATAAAAGCGGTAGGCGACAAAAAACGCGGCGACAAATTTTTTGTTGCCGAATTTTACTATGAATCGCTTGACTTAAATCCGAGCCAAGGAGCATTTACATTAAAACAGGATTGGTCTGACGATAGCAGCGCTCTGGTAAGAGCCATAGTCAGAAAGACAAAAAAAGCCGCTGGTACCAGTCCACTTTTCGGCAGTGTAAGATTCGCTGCAGAAAAATTCAAAAAAGAAGCCCGCGGTAATTTTGCCAATTTTCTGATTATCGTGGCAGATGGCCAGGACAACGTGGCGCTTGCTGATTTGAAAGAATCTACTTATCGTGCTCAAGCAGTTGACCTGCCTATTTACACGATTGGTACGGCCAAGCACGATATTGATTCTTTTCTCCTTGATAGTTATGAAAACAACCTTAAACAGATTTCTCAACTAACTGGTGGAAGGTTTTTTGATCTGCCCGAGCAGAACAAATTGCCGGAAATTGCCAGGCAAGTGTTGCAGGATCTTCGCAATCAATACCATCTTAGTTATGAATTAAGCCCAGATTATAAAGACGGCGATGAGGTTAAAATCAGGGTACGCGTAGGCAATGTCAGTTCAGATGGCAAGTGGCAGCCGTTACCCGCCAAACTTTTACACAGAGAAGGATATCTGGTAACAAAGAGCCATTAAACCCCATTTCGGGGTTTTATTTTGCTCTAGAAATTACTATTATTAGATAATGGCAAAAATTGGAGTACACATTTCAATATCTGGCGGAATACATTTGGCGCCTAATCGTGCTAAGGACTTGGGTTGTGAAACATTCCAGTGTTTTACCAGGTCGCCGCAGGGCGGACCGGCACCGGAACTTACACCATCACTAGTTGCCAGTTTCCAATCGCAAATGACAAACTTTGGGTTTGAGACATTTTACATACACACGCCTTACTATATCAACTTTGCCTCTCTTGATCTGCGCATTAGGCATGGATCAATCAGGGTTGTGAGGGAAGAGTTGGAACGGGGGAGTGCGCTTGGCGCGCGTTATGTCATGACACACCTCGGTTCGCATACGGGTCAGAGCGTTGAAGAAGGGTTAGAGAAAGTGACAGACTCGGTTGGCCAGATTTTGGATGGTTATCTCGGTTCTACGCAATTACTGCTTGAAATTGCCGCTGGGACCGGCAATATAATCGGAGATAAATTTGAAGAAATCGGAAATATTTTAAACAGCGTAAAGAATATAAATGGTTTAAGTGGAGTGTGTTTTGACACCTGTCATGCTTTTGCTTCGGGTTATGATTTTCGTACTCCCGAAACCGTCCAGCAAATGCTTAAGGAATTTGATAAAAAAATTGGACTTGAATACCTGAAACTGGCGCACGTGAACGACTCAAAAGTAGATCTGGGCGGAAAGCGAGATCGGCACGAGCATATCGGAGACGGGTTTGTGGGCAAAATCGGAATAGCAAATATTTTGAAAACGCCGGAGTTTATGAAAATTGACTGGCTATTGGAAACCGAGGATTCAAAAAGAATGCTTGACCTAGAGGTACTTAAAGAAATTAGGGGCTAAAACCCCTTATTTTATTAGCTTTTTATTGTGTTGACTTTATTGTCTATTTTTGATATAATTAAGTCAGTCAAGATGAGGTTTGTTCTTTAACACTTCGATTCGTTTTGCTCGCTCAGTGCGAGCAAGTTATTTGAGGTGGCATGGGACATTCTCATCCATTTTGCAAAATGAAAGGCCTGGAAACAGGCCAGAAAAGGAGATTGAAATGAAGCGAATAATGTTTGCTCTGTTCATGCTGGTGGCGCTTGTGTCGCTGGCAAATGCCCAGTTCCAGGGTACGACCTGTGAACTGATTCCCGGGCCTTGCGCTGAGCGTATCGCTCGACAAGCCTATGCGCCCATTGACCGCATTCTTGGGGCAGCTGGCTCTGGTGGTTACTATGGAGGCGGCGTAGGTATCGGCGGCGTTAGTCGTCGAACTACTGTTATCGGTAGCATCATCGCTGGCGCTGTCATGGGTGGTACCTTGGGCGGCCGTCGGGGCGCTATCATTGGTGGCGGCGCTGGATTCGGAGCGTCTATGCTTGTGACTCGAGGCGGTTCAGCAGCTGCCGGCCCATCAGCTGGTGGCGGCCGAGGAGACTTTGAACTTTCCAACCTTATGAGATATCCGGCGGATATTTACTTCCGGAATCAAAAGGGTAAGGACAAGTTTCTCGGTCGGTTGGGTTCCGGCGACACTTGGGCAGTCCAAGCGCCGAAACCGGGCGAGTCTTATTATGGCTATACCCTGATTCCCAATTACAACGGCGGGCTTTCATCCGACCGTTTGTATCCAATCCCGACCACGAATGGTTGGGCGTTTGAAGAGCCGGCCGAAGCGGCTCAAGGAGGAAGGTGATGGCCCGCCTAACAACAACTCAAAGATTGAATACTACAGTGAATCGAGATGAAGATCTCATCGATCACAATTGGAATCGTTTTCTTTTGTGGGCGTTGAGAATCGGTGGAGTGGCTTTCTTGTTCTGGTTGCTATATATGGGGTTCATGGTTGGTCGCTGGACGACACCAGAGGCCGAGATGGCACCCATGTCAGCAATTCCAGCAGTAGCCGTTGCTGTTCCGTCGCAATCAATCGCACCGGCGGCCACAAACAACGCCACTCCGTCGCAACCGGCAGTAACCCAGCCGGTAGCCTCCAAAGTTACGGTGGAAATACCGGGACTTAAAGAAGCTACTGCAAACCTCAAGTCAGCGGCGGATAGACTTGGAGCAGTTAAAACAAATGCTGCTTCTACTACATCTGCATCTGCCGCTATGTCGGCAACTACCGCAGCAGTGGATCTGACTCCGATTGAAAGGGGCCTTGGCAAAATTGCCGAGAATCTAAAACAGTCGGATAAGGTTTTAACGCCGGCAGCTGAGTCTGGGGAGCAACGTTCAATCGATCCCTGTGCCAACTGGGCGCGGGAACCTACCAGATATCGGCGATGCCGAGTCTGGAATCAACTCCCGTAACTTGTTTGGGCCGCAATGGCCCATGTCATGCCCTGCATCGCGTGGGGCATTTTTTATTGAAAAAAAGCACTAAAAAAGCTATTCTTTACATAATGGTATTAAAATCCAAAAGTCCGCGGCAGACACAAAAAATTGCTTTTGAACTGGGTAAAAAAATAAAAAAAAACGGCCAGTCAAAACATGCGCAAGTTGTTGCTTTAGAGGGTGAGCTTGGCGCTGGGAAAACCACTTTTGTAAAAGGTTTTGTCGGGGCATTTGGCATTAAATCCCAAGTAACCAGTCCGACATTTGTAATACTTCGTAATTATAGATTATCGGTCGCAGGTTACAGATTGTTGGTTCACATAGACGCATATAGACTAAAAAATTATCAAGATTTTATAACGCTTGGTATAAAAGAAATTATATCCGATTCAAAAAATATCGTTTTAATTGAATGGTCTGACCGGGTTAAAAAGATACTGCCCAAGAAATATATCAAAATTCACATTGATCATATCAACCAAACCGTAAGAAAAATTACTATTTCAAATTTCCAATGAAAAAATTGATTCTAATTGACGGTAATGCGCTGGTACATCGCGCCTTCCACGCTTTGCCGCCCCTGACTTCGCCAACGGGCATTGTAACCAATGCTGTTTTTGGTTTTACTTCCATACTTTTAAAAACAATTAAAGATATCAAGCCGGATTATATAGCGGCAACTTTTGACTTAAAAGGACCGACTTTTCGCCATGAAAAATTCGCAGAATACAAAATACACCGTGAAAAAGCTCCGCAGGAATTATACAATCAGATTCCTTTGGTTAAAGAAGTGGTATCAGCTTTTGGCATACCGATTTATGAAAAAGAGGGTTATGAGGCCGATGATCTTATAGGTTCGCTTGTTTTTAAAGCAAAAGTGGAAAAAGACCTACAAGTCATTATAGCTACCGGTGATTTGGACGCCCTTCAGCTGGTGGATAACAAAAAGGTAGTTGTTTTTACTTTGCGCAAGGGCGTGAGTGACACGGTGGTTTATGATGAAGAAGCAGTCGCGGCGCGTTACGGTTTGCGTCCGGATCAGCTTAACGATTACAAAGGCCTGAAGGGTGATCCGTCGGACAATATACCGGGGGTACCCGGAGTGGGGGAGAAGACTGCTTCGGAACTGACAAAAAGATTTGGCAACTTGGGGTCTCTTTATCAGTTTCTTGAAAGTCCAAAATCTAAAGTCCAAAAAGCAGAAACCGAAAAATCAGAAATTAGCGAAAAACTCACAGAAAAATTGCTTAGCAATAAAGATCAGGCATTTTTTTCCAAACAACTTGCAACAATGGTAACAGACCTAGATGTTGATTTTTCATTTGAAAAAGCTGATTGGCGAAAGAATTTAGATTTGCAAAAAATTGAAAAAACTTTCAGGGATTTGGGTTTCTCAAGTTTATTGAAAAGATTGCCGGAGGTTAATCTTGAGCCCGAACAAAATATTACAGCATTGGATGTCTTGCGAGCATCAGATGTCGCAAAATTAGAATTTGACCCAGACAAAAACAATATATATGTCATTGACTCTAACGACGGAAATACAATTAAAAAAGTATTTGCCAGTAATGAAGCAACTCTTACTGGCCACGATCTTAAGGGATTTTTTAAGTTTGCCATTGGGCAGGGCAAACATATTAAAAATCGAGTTTTTGATACGGAGATCGCCGCCTATTTGTTAAATCCCGATACCAAAGACTATGATTTTACTAAGATTTACTACGCTGAATTTAATGAAATGCCAGGTGAAAGTGTGTCACAAAAGCCGGCTCTTATTTGGAAACTTAAAAAACAGCTTTGGGAAAAATTAAAATCGGCTAATTTGGTTAAAGTTTTTGAAGACATTGAGATGCCCTTGATTCCTGTTTTAGCTGAAATGGAATTGTGGGGCATTAAGATAGATGTAAAAAACATCGCAAGACTGCTCAAGTCGGCAACCGGTGTGCAGGCACAACTGGAGAAAAAAATATATAAATTGGCCGGTGGAGAATTCAATATTAACTCGCCGCAACAGCTTGGCGAAATTTTATTTTCCAAGCTTGGCATAAAGGGTAGGGTGCGTAAGACCGGTAAGGGGGCGCTTTCTACAGCCGCTCCGGAGCTTGAGAAAATTCGCGGTGAACACCAGATTATTGATTTGATTTTACAATATAGAGAACTCCAAAAATTAAAGACAACATATATCGAGCCTTTCCCGCAACTAATTGATTCGAAAGATGGCCGACTGCACACAACTTATAATCAAACCGGTACCGGTACCGGCCGCTTATCTTCTGAAAACCCAAATCTTCAAAATATTCCCGTTAAAACCGAGCTGGGGCGGGAGTTCCGCAAGGCATTTATTGCACAAGATGGTTATCAGTTGATTTCGCTTGACTATTCACAGCTCGAACTTCGTATCGTCGCCCATATTGCTAAAGACCAAAAAATGATAGATGTTTTTCGTCGTGGTGAGGATATTCACGTCGCGACGGCCGCGGAAATCTTTGAAGTAAAACCAGATCAGGTAACTAAAGAAATGCGCCGACAGGCAAAAACATTAAATTTTGGAATAATTTACGGCATGGGGCCGCTTGGTTTCGCGCGTGCTGCGGGAGTCAGTACTTTGCGCGCCCGCGAGTTTATAACCAAATATTTTGCCGATTTTTCCGGTGTTGCTAGATATATGGAAGAAATGAAAGCCAAGGCTCACCGCGATGGTTATGTCGAGACTATATTCGGCCGTCGTCGTCAGCTTCCTGACATTCACTCAACCATGCCCCAGATGCAGTCCCAGGCAGAACGTGCGGCAATAAATCATCCGGTGCAAGGAACCGCGGCTGACTTGATGAAAATGGCCATGATAAATATTTCTAACTTTATACATAAAAATTTGGATGACAGTCAGGCAAGGCTGTTGCTTCAGGTTCACGATGAACTTGTGTTTGAGGTCAAGTCCGACTTAACTAAAAAACTTTTTCCCGAATTTAAACATATTATGGAATCGGTCCACCACCTTGACGTACCGTTAATAGTAGATGTAAAGTGTGGCCAGAATTGGCAGGAAATGAATAAACCGTAGTTATTTTAAAATAGGAGAATTGGAGTCAAATGCGCAAATTATTCTGGATTCTTTTCGCTGTTGTTTTTTTATTTATTTTTATAAATTTTTACATATTTGTCTCATTTATTTACCCGGAAATTTCCTCTTTGCCTTTAGCGATTATAGACCGACATGCTTTTGTAGTTTGCCAGGAAGTAATGGCCAGTCCGATTGTAAAACGCAAGGATACATCGTTCGCAGTTTATTATGGTTTTTATGATTTACCAAGGACCCCCAATGGTAATGCTTTTACTATGTCGGATTTTCATGGCGTGAGAAGAAATAGAGTTTTTCTAACGCCCAAAGCAGTGAAATCAAGGTATTTAAAAGTGGCCGTAGCTCACGAGCTGGGTCATATAATAAAAGCAACAAGTGATGAGCTTGTTGCGGATAGATTCGCGGTGGAACTTTTAAAAGATAAAAATGTTGTCAGAGACGGTTTGCTTCATTTTGGCTTAACCGAAAGTTCCGAAAGAATTGTTGCCCTATCTGAAAAAACGTTGCCGGCCCAATAAGCCGGTTTTTAAATGGACAAATCGCACATTTTTATTTAAAATACTCCTATGCCAGAGCTACCGGAGGTAGAAACTATTGTTCGCGGGCTTAATCACAAAGTGGTTGGACTTAAAATTAAGGGTGCCTGGACCGACTGGGCGAAAACTATTAAGACGCACTCGCTTGATAAATTTAAACGCGAAATAAATGGCCGTAAAATTTTACGTGCTCATCGGCGGGCAAAATATATAATGTTGGATCTGTCTGGTGGTAAAACGCTTATAATTCATCAAAAAATTTCCGGTCACCTCTTGTATGGAAAGTGGGAAGTTGACGGCAAGAAAGTTAAGCCGGCAATGGCGGGGCCGATTAAGTCTGATCCTTTTAACCGTTTTATCAGATTTATTTTATATTTAAGCAACGGTTACATGCTGGGGCTTTCTGATGTCCGGCGTTTTGGTAAGGTTTTTTTAGGTGATACCGACAAGGTTGAAAACATAAACGAGATTGGCCGTCTTGGACCGGAACCCCTGGACTTGAAATTTACGTTGGCAAAATTCAAAGAGCTCATGCGCCGCAAGAGGGGAGTGGTCAAAAAAGTTCTGATGGACCCGTTTGTGATTGCTGGTATCGGCAATATTTATTCTGACGAAATACTTTGGTACGCTGGCGTTATGCCACTGCGCCGGGTAGAAAAATTAACCGATAAAGAACTTGCCGAGATTTACAAATATATTAAATTTATTTTGAAAAAAGCCATAGGCGCCAAGGGTAATAGCCAGCAAGATTATCGCACGCTTGAAGGAAAATTCGGCAATTACCAAAATATGCAGAAAGCCTATCAGTTGACCGGTGAAAAATGCCAGAAGCATGATGGCGGCACCATCAAACGTCTTGTTGTGGGTGGCCGCTCCGCTCATTTCTGTTCGGTGCATCAAAAATGAAATTGCACAAAAACAAAAAAATAATCATATCCATTTTGGTAATAACGTTATTGCTGGTTTTGTGGTTCGTAAGACTTGGCCACAAAAATATTGAGATTTTCAATAGTGGCAGTGTAAAAAGTCAAAAACTTGGCACGAGCTTTATTGCCGGCATTCAATGCATTAATTATGATGCGCGGCCATATGCGGTGATGTTGTCATCAGACAAAGAAGCGAGGTCGTTGTCCGGGGTGGGGGAGGCGGATATGGTATTTGAGATGCCGGTAGTTGAGAATGGTTTTACGCGCATGATGGCAATTTACCAGTGTAATCGTCCCAAGGAACTTGGTTCTGTTCGTTCATCTCGGCTTGATTTTGTGCCACTAGCACTCGGTCTTAATGCAATTTATGCTCATTTCGGTGGAGAGCGTCAAGCACTCGAAGAATTAAACAGTGGGATTATAGATAACATTGACGGTCTCAAGTACGACGGTACAATTTATTACCGTAAGAAATCTATCCCCATGCCGCATAATGCTTTTACCAATTTTGATCTTTTGATCGAGATTTCTTCAAAACTGGGTTACAAATTGGATGGCGATCAAGTTAAGTATCCCCACGATGAAGATGATAAAAGCAAGGCCGAAGTCCAACCAGAGCCAGTTTTTAATCATGGATTTGATGTCGCATGGCGTTACAATAAGGAAACAAATTCGTATTTACGTTTTCGTGCTGATAAGCCGGAAGTAGATAAAAATACCAACAAACAAGTAGAAACTAAAAATGTTGTTATTATGAAAACTTCATGGTCACCGATCAGTAAAGATTACATTCGGGTTAAAACTATTGGTTCAGGTGGTTTATTGCTTTATAAAAACGGCCAAGTAGTTTCTGGTACCTGGGAAAAGAAAATCGACAAAAGCAAACTATATTTTTATGATCAAAACCACAAAGAGATACCTTTTGTTCCGGGAAGTGTTTGGATAGAAATAACCACAAACTAAATTACGTGATTATCTTTTTATACGGCCGGGATGGGTATCGGCTTAAACAAAATTTGGAAAAGATTATTGATGAATATAAAAAAAAATATAGTGGTTTGGGTTACTCGGTCTTAGACTTTGACGAAACGGGTCAGATGGCCCTGTTGGAAGATATCGTAAAAACGGTTTCTTTTTTTGATGAGAAACGGCTGATTGTGTTGAAGAAATCTTTTAATGAGTCCGACACAATCGGTAAACTTATAGAAACCTGGAGTTTAATAGGTGACAAGCAGAGGATTCTTATTTTTGTTGAAGAAATAGATGGAGCGGAGTTGGCAAGGAAAAATAAAAGTTTTTTTGCCATATTAACGGCGGAGCCGAATGTTGTTAAATCTTTTGAATTTTTAGAAGGAAAAAAACTGGAAACCTGGATTACAAAAGAACTCAGATTGGCATCAATAGAGATTGAACCCGCTGCAATTAAAAAACTAATTTCTTATGCGGATAACGACTGTTGGCGTCTTGGCCAAGAAATTGCAAAACTTACCAACTACAGAATTGGTTTTGATGACAAAAAAATTACCGTTGCCGACGTTGACCTGCTTGTCTATTCCAAGGAAAATTTAAATATTTTTAAGATTGTAGATGCTGTGGCCGGTAAAAATAAACTGAAAGCCATGGTGTTACTTCACAATCACATAGAAAATGGCGATGATCCACACTACATTTTTTCCATGATTGTTTACCAATTCAGAAATTTACTTCGAGTCAAAAGCTTAATGAAAAATGCGGTGCCCTTTCCAATGATTATAAAAAAAACAGGCCTTAATCCATTTGTTGTTAAAAAAACATACGAACAGTGCCACGGCTATGACCTTGACGAGCTTAGGCGATTATTTGCTTCACTAGCGCAAATGGACATTGAAGTAAAATCGGGCGTATCAGACATTGAGAACAGCCTTTTTAGGTTTGTATTCTCCGCAACCGTTTAGGGTTTTAAATGAGCGTTTAATCTGTTAGCATTAAATGAGCACCTTAAATTTATACGGAGTTAGCTATGTCAAAATCTGCGGGTCAAATTGTGAGCGCGGGTGACGACGTTGTTTTACCAGTATTCGTGTCAAAATCAATAATTTTTCCGTCAACACTTTTGAAAGTTACTGGATTTATCAAAACTTTTAAATTGCCAGAACAACTCGACGAGGCAAGATTTCTAGTGTTAAAAAATGAAACCGAGGGTAAGTTAGACTCAAAACTGTGGTTCGTCGGAACCGTATGCTCACTAGAAAAAAAGGATAACGCTTATTTTTTAAGCGGAAAATCAAGGGCCGAAGCAATTAAAATTTGGCGTGATAAAGGGGTGCTGATCGCAAGCATCAAAGAGCTGGAAGATATTTCTACCATTGGTGAATTGACTGGCGCACAAATGCCAATTTTATGGGGGTGTGTTGAGTCTATACGTTTGTTTTTGAAAAAATGGCAAGAGAAAATTCCCAAAGAAGAGCAGGAGCTTCGTAAATTAATTGCCGGGCAGTTAACAGGAATCGACGTACAACGAAGGGAAAAAGAAATCATTTATTCTCTGCCTTGGCACATACTAGTTAATTTTCCTACTTTTTTTAGTCTTGAGTTCAAGGAAGAGATGCTCAAAACCGACAAAGTTGTTGACCGCCTTTTGTCTATTGTGGAAAAATTACAGCAAGAAGTTGTCGTATCTCAATATACCGACTCATTTACGGATATTGACACTGCAAGTCCTATAAACTTAGAGCCGGAGGAAAATGGCACAATTAGCGAATAGCTGGGGCATGTTGCCCCCTTTTAATTTTTAAACTAATGTGAGTCTGTGGTTGATAGTTATTTAAAATTAGGTAGAGCCCCTGATTTAATTGATAAAAAGGACCGGTTTTTATACCGGTTTTTTGAGATTTTGCCTGGATTTCTGGCCTGGGCCACTTTAATAGCTGCGGTTGTTTTATCATTTATTCAACCTGTTATTGTCGCAATTTTTATAATTATTTTTGATGTTTATTGGTTTGTTAAAACGGTTTACTTGTCTTTCCATTTGCGGGTCGCGTTTAAACAAATGCGCTTGAATATGAAAATTGACTGGTCAAAGGCTTTAAACCAGTTGCCAGTCGCCAGTTATCAGTTGCCAGCCATTAAGTCTTGGCAGGATATTTATCATTTAGTTTTGTTACCTACCTACAAGGAAGATCCGGAAATGATAAATGCAACCTTGGATGGATTAACAAATTCAAATTACCCAAAGAACAGGATGATTGTCGTAGTTGCTCAGGAAGAACGGGCAGGGAAAGATTTTAATTCCTCGGTAGCAAAAATAATAATTTCAAAATACCAAAATGTTTTTTTAAAATTGATAATTGTTGAACACCCAGCTTCGCTACAGGGTGAGTTGGCTGGCAAGGGATCTAACATTGCTTGGGCTGGTAAATTTACTAAACGCGAAGTAATAGATAATATGGGAATTTTACATGATCGCGTTTTAGTTTCGGCTCTGGATATTGATACTATCGTTTTTCCGCAATATTTTTTACGCCTAACTTATACATTTCTTACTTCGCAAGATCCACTGCATTCTTCTTATCAGCCAGTGCCGTTTTATACCAATAACATTTGGGAAGCACCGTCATTTGCGCGGGTTGTGGCTTTTTCTTCAACATTCTGGCATACGATAAAACAGGAACGCATGGAAAGTGACACTACTTTTTCTAGCCATTCAATGCCATTGGCCGCATTGGTTGATGTGGATTTTTGGCAGACCAACATGGTTTCTGAGGATTCGCGCATTTTTTGGCAATGTTTTTTGCGGTATGACAGTCGATACAAGGTAGAACCTTTATATTACCCAGTTTCAATGGATGCTAATGTGGGCCAAACGTTTTGGCGAACCATGGTAAATGTTTATAAGCAACAGCGGCGTTGGGGATATGGCGTAGAAAATGTGCCATATTTTATTTTTGGGTTTTATAAAAATAAGGCAATCGGTCTGGGTAAGAAAATTTACCTGGCCCTTACAATGTTGGAAAGATTTTGGTCATGGGCCACCAATGCGATTATAATATTTTTACTTGGCTGGTTGCCTGTAATTGTTGGAGGCAGTCAGTTTAACAGAACAGTCTTGTCTTTTAACTTGCCGTTTATTACGCGTTTAATTATGACCTTTGCGATGATTGGATTGGTGACGTCAGCCATATTTACAATTTTTGTTTTGCCACCCAGGCCTCCGCGATATGGAAAATTTAAGCATGTTTGGATGTTACTTCAGTGGATTCTATTTCCGGTAACGACTATTCTTCTTGGTTCGTTACCGGGTCTTGAGGCTCAAACCCGTCTTATGCTCGGTAAATATATGGGTTTTTGGGTAACTCCAAAGTCGCGGAGTTACCCAAAAACCTAAGGGGTGATCTTTACAAGTAAAGTATTTATTTATATTCTTAATACAGAATCTTAATATTTTAATGAGGGTCGGTGTGAGAGCAAACACTACGCTTTTATTCCTTTTGATGGCTGGCGCCGTCATATCGTTTACCCTTAAAATTCTTTACGACATTAAAAGAGCAAAAAGGGTCAATAGGATTTTGGATGATTATGAAGATTTAGAACAAAAGTTGCTGGAAATGGATAATGATCCTTCCGTGAGCTCCAGAGACTTTTTAGACATTTTGCCCATTTGTGAGTTTATTGACCGGCAGATAGAAGAAATTCTAAAGATTCAGGCATACAAAAAATCATTTGACGTGTACGAATTTCAAAAGTTAGCCGAGGTTGTGAAACAAAGAATTACCGGCTAAATTATTCAAAATGGACCAATCTTTGCATTTCTGCCAATCTGGCGGCAAGGAGCGGATGGCGTTTCAGCGCCGGATCATCTTTTAATAATAACCTGGCTTCAAGCCTGGTTTTTTTTATCAGATCAATGTCGGCAAGTGACGCCATTGCAAAATCAGGAAGGCCTGACTGTTGCGTTCCCGTAAATTCCCCGGGACCGCGTATTTTTAGATCAGCTTCTGCCAACTCAAAACCGCTGTCGGTTTTTTCAAGTGCTTTTAAATTACGGGTTGTCCGTGTGTCGTTACTGCTTGTAAACAATAAGCAATATGATTGGTGTTTGCCGCGGCCGACCCGTCCCCGGAATTGATGCAATTGGGCCAAGCCGAATCTTTCGGCCGACTCAATCATCATGACGGCGGCGTTGGGTATGTCCATGCCCACTTCAACAACGGAAGTGGATACCAGTATGTCATAATGCCCATCTTTGAATTTTTTCATAATTTCATTCTTATCTTTTGGTTTCATTTTTCCATGGAGCATTGCCACCCTACGGTGGGAAAAAACTTTTTTTGAGAGTTTCTCGTACTCATCGGATACGGCCTTAATTTCGGCCCAAACTAATTTTGTTTGTGAAATTGGTTTGTTTTGCGCCGGTTCTTCTGTTTTTGATGTTTCAATTTGAGGACATATGACAAAAACTTGGCGTCCAGACCGAATTTGTTGTTCTACAAATTCAAGAGCGTCACTTCTTTTACTGTGCGGAATAATTTTGGTGATAATTTGCTGCCTACCTTTGGGTTTTTCTTTAATCAGTGAAACGTCCAAGTCTCCATAGACGGTCAGAGCTAGTGTGCGCGGGATCGGAGTCGCGGTCATGGACAGGAGGTGCGGCACCAATTCTTGATTTTTAATTAGCTGCATTCGTTGTTTAACTCCGAATCTGTGTTGCTCGTCTATTATTACAAGGCCTAATTTCGCAAATTTTATACCCTTTTGAATTACTGCATGGGTGCCGATTACAATATCTATTTGCCCCTTGGCAATTTTTAATGCCAGCAATTTCTTACTGATTTTTTCTTCAACAACCTCGTCTGTCGGGAATTGCTTTGCTTCACTCCCGGTTAACAATCCGATTTTGATTTTTGCGTCCGCGTTGAGCGAGCGACTTGCAGTGAGTATGGTTGAACAAAGCGAGTCAAAGTGTTGTTTGGCCAGTATTTCCGTTGGGGCCATGAATACTGTCTGAAAGCCGGCTGAAACTGTTTGAAAAGCTGATATTAATGCCACAACAGTTTTTCCGGAACCGACGTCGCCGTTAAGGAGCCGGTTCATGGGAAAAGGCCGTTCCAAGTCTTGTAGAATTTCATATGCCGCTACTCTCTGATCATCGGTCAATTTAAAGGGCAGATTTTTCACGAAGTCTGATATTATTTTCTTGTCAAAATTAATTCGGGGTGCTTTTAACATTCGGAGTTGCCTGTGATCGCGCAACGTTCTCAGTTGGAATAAAAGTAACTCTTCAAGTGTAAATCTTTTTCTTGCCGATTCGGCTTGTTCCAGATTTTTCGGAAAATGTATTTGATTGATGGCTTTAACTAAGTTTGGCAGGTTATATTTTTTAATAATCTCTGACGGTAGGGGATCGGGCACACCTCTCATTTTTAAAAGGATTGGTTTAATCAAAAAACGCAAGTACTTGGAGGTAATGCCTTCGGTTTCCGGATAAACAGGAACCAGCCGGCCGGTGTGTGTTAAACCGGTTTCTAGCGGAAAAATTTTTTCATAAGATGGTGACGAAAAGTATAAGCCATTTTTGTCCATGGAAATTTTGCCGGATAAGCTGACATTTGTCCCGATTTTTAAGGCATCAGCGATATAAGGCTGGTTGAACCAGACAGCGCGGATAGAACCGCTTTGGTCTTCAACAGTTGCGTTAACAATGATCATTCTGCGCCGCCATGACCTTGCCATTTCGATATCTGTCACTTCGCCGGCAATACTTACAACTTCCCCCGCGTTATTAATGTCTGATATTAGTAATAACTTACTGAAGTCGTCATAGCGTGCCGGGAAGTGCCACAATAAATCTTTGATTGATTTTATTTCCAGTTTTTTCAAACGTGCCAAAAACTTCGGTCCGACACGAGTGAGTTTTTCGATGGGAGTGTTCAAGTCAAACATGGTTTAATTATAACTTTAATATCACCAATCTCTCCAATTGAAAAGCCGCCACACCCCAAAGAACGTGGCGGCTTTTCAATTTTGTCCTCCCGCCAGGATTCGAACCTGGATTACGAGATCCGCAATCTCGCGTTCTGTCCATTGAACTACGAGAGGTTTAAATTCCTAATTTTCTCGCCAATATTTCAACAAGTGTATCCTTGTGTTCAACCTCAGGTAAAAACTCTAGCAGAGCCAACCTCAGCTGTACAGGATTTTGCTCGGCTATGGGTATTTTAACATAAGGCGTGTGCCATTTTTTTAATTGCAGACTCAATTCTTTTATGCCAAGCGTTAGGTCATATTCAATCCAAAACGATTTGATTTCACGGTAGTTGTATATTTTGCCATTTACTGATATGCCGCCCGGGTTTATTTCAAAATTATTGTTTGTGGGTTCATGTCTTGTGTTGAGCAAAATTACCGCACCAATCAAAGCAAAAAAAACGGTTGTGATGAGATTTTTTTGAAAAATTTGGATCAAAACAGCGATTCCAAAAAAAATAACTGCCGCAACCGTAGCCGCAAACCTATTGGGCTGGTGATAAAGTCGGCCGGACCAGGAAATAACCCTGATTGAGGATTGCTCTAAATTCAACCTTTCGCCATTTTCTGGTTTCAATACCGTCTGCCTATTTTTAAGATCAATTATGTGAGCCATTTTTTATATAGCACTTGCCCAGCTCTTGGTGGTGAGGGTGAGATTCGAACTCACGATACGGTTTCCCGTATGACGGTTTTCAAGACCGTTGCCTTAAACCACTCGGCCACCTCACCAATAATTTCAACAAAGCCTCAATCAAAAAACTGTTGACCTCATGTTTCCGGGGCAACTTTTTGTTGCCCGTTGAATGCTGCTTGCTTCGCATTCAACCCACTCGGCCACCTCACCGCCAAGAGCTGGATTAAAGAGTGGTGCCTTAACCATTAGGCGAACCCTCCAAGTATAAAAATACCACAAAATTGTGGTTTTGAGAAGCTCCAAACCAATTCGAATTATTGTAAAACCGCGAAAGAAAATAGTACCCCAAATTGTTTGCACCAGATCACCGCCGTGTTGTAGCCGTCAATATTTTGATTTATCTCATAATTTTGGTTACCCTTGCTACCCTTGAGAGGCCCAAGATTTATAAAATCACCCAAACTTTCGGTGTCTCCGGTTGGTTTGAGATTACGTGAAAGATAAACGTAAAGATCGGGGCCATTAGTTACTTCAAAATTCTCGAACCTCAACAGTTTGTGCCCAGTGGCATCTTCCAGCAACAGGGCCTTTCCAGAACCGCCGTGGATAATGTCAATTTTTTCGAAGTTGCCCCGGCGAAGCGTCTTGATATTAGTAAGCATTTCTTTAGGAATTTCTTCCTGTACCCTTGTCTCTCTGAAATAAAAACTAGCGTAGTACACGCCTGCGCCGACAATAACTGCGATGATGATAAAAATTATTAATTTTCTCATAATTTTAGATTCAAAACGGCTGGCGAGCCCGCGTAGCGGGCGAGCCAATGACTTCATTTCCTAACTGGCGGAGGGTATTGAATGATATTAGAACCTATCTTATCACACTACCCCCCGACTATTAAACGATATTTGAACCCGTCTTATTCATTTATCTGTGATTTAACGTGCCGAATCGCGATTTCTCTAATTTTTTCATGAACCCAGACATCGTCCAACTTTTCTAAGAGATTTCCGGATAAGTCAGAGGACGCGTAATAATCTAGGTCCAACGGAAAGACCTCGGTTTCATTGTTTCTAAATTCCCAATCATACTTAACAATAAGAACGGTCTTCCACAGGTTATCGTAATCCATTTTCTTAAACATTGTTACCCTATATCCAAAGTTAGGCCAAATTTTAGGCAATGTGTCTTCGTTTAAACTCCGCCAGAATAAATTTTTATCAGCTAGGCTATCTGAATCTTTATTTACTTTGATGCTCCACCGAATATTTTTTGCAACCCCTCCTCCTACATTCTTTAGATTAACCGAGATGTAATTAGCAGTACCGTAGTTTGTTTCTAAAAAACGTGGTGCAAGTATCGGCCTTGCTGCTATATTGTTTGCTCTCTCGCTACTGTCAAGAAGCCGTTTATTTGAAAGTCTAAGCCCGTGTGTTTCTTTGGTATATTGAATAATAGAAAGTGCAGTTCCCCAAAGAATTAAAGAAACAGCAAGTTTGTCAAAATCAGACCGATCGCCGAAATTAATTATAACGATGATTCCTACAACCAAAAGAAAGACAATGATTAAATCAAACCCAAACCAGCGAAGTAAGAAATCGTTTGCCCTTCTAGCAATTTTCCAGGGTTTGGATTCTTTTATACCTTTCATAAAATGGTCGTTACTTTTTCATAAAGCATCGGTAAACTGTCCTCTCTTACCCTAAATTTCGTCCCGTGATTATGACCGGTGCGGGCATCAAAATCTACAAAGATTTGTGCCTCCTCAATCGCCTTCAAAAATCCTTCAAAACTAAACTTCTGCAACATCATAACCTTGCTATATTTGTAATGCTCTTTGCCTCGTATCTTTTTAACTTTAGCTTGGACATAGAAAGCGTTTAGCAATTTGGTCCCGGCCTTATGCTCCAAGTCGTCAAAGCCCCAATAGGGCTGTGGATTTAATTCGCCTAAACCTACGCGTTTTTCAACTGACTTAAGCCATTTCTTGTGTCGTGCATCTACGCTTTTAGTGTCAAAAGAAACCAGCACCCTTTTTGCTTTCCGGTCAATCTTAACCATAAATCCGCGGTCGCTCCTAGAAAGTCCTTGAATGGTTTGCCTAAAACTCATTTCTCCTTTGGTATATTTCTTACCACTCTCTTGATGAGGCCAGCCATATTTAGGTAAAAGAACTTTCGGAACAAATCCAATGGCCCGGGGCGATGGCTCCATGTGAAAAAGAGTACACAAAGAGCCGGAATTTAATCTTTGTGTCTTTAACTCCCATTCGGCCGCATTAGGAATTGGCAGATTGTTCTCCTCTATACCAAGCAAATCTTCTAAAGTATTCCCAACACCGCCCTGATTGCCATGGCGAGCGTTCTTAATCCAACCCATATCGGCAATTTCTTTGAGCTTTTCTATAAGCGCTTGCTTTGTATAAATAACCGGTTCTTTTTTCATTGTAATAAAAATGGGTCTTGGGGTTTATAGTCTTTAATTCTTTGTTGTGCCATTTTACAATATTCGGGAGAAATTTCAATCCCGATATAATTTCTTTTATGATTAAGGGCAGAAATTGCCGTAGTGCCCGAACCCATGAAAGGGTCTAAAATGGTTTGGGCCGTAGTAGACGAAACAATCCGGTCAATAAGGTCTACCGGAAAAGCGGCCGGATGTTTATTCTTCATTTCTTGAGTAAATTCCCAAACATCACCATGAGCGTTGGCTTTAGGTGCAAGCTTAAATTTGGGTTTTGCGATAAGATAAATGACCTCATGAGTCGGAAGAAAATAACCGGGATTAAAATTGAGACCGCCCTTACGCTGCCAGATTATAATTTGACGCACCGGGAAACCGCCCACTATATCTTGGCGGTCCTGCAATATGCCGTCTTGAACTCGCCTCTTGTGGTTATAGAAAATAGCGCCATGTTCAGGGATAATCCTCATCATTTCGGTAAGACAATTTTTCTGCCACTTAACATATTCTTCGTGAGGCATACAATCGTCATGATGAGTATAACCTTTTTGTAAAGCGGCATTTGCCCATTTACCGCCTCGGCCGTCTTTCATACCATTGCCAGTTGAGTTCTTGAGATTATATGGCGGTGAAGTAATTACTAAATCAACAGAGTCATTCGGGATATGTCTCATTATATCTAAAACATCACCACAGACAATCTTATTTATAAAATCTTTTGGAAATTTAGGATTCTTCATTACATCTTTGAGTAATACAAAACTATTAGATAAATCCAATTTAGCACTAAATTATTATATTTTCTATACCTTTAGTACTTGCGCTTTAATTTCCGAATAGCAGAGATTAAATATCCACCACTTAAGAGAAGAATAATATAAGGCACGGGATTTCTGCAGAACTTTTTATAAGTAATCCATGCGTCCACTTCGCTATCTGAACTATAATCTGTCGGCGGTGCGGTCGGTTTTTCTAGCTGAATACATGTAGCAACTCTTAAAACCATATTGCCCACGGAAAGGACGACAAAAATAATAGCGATTACAAGAGAAAAAATTCTAATATGTTTTTTGGATAACATGGTTATATTTTTATTCACCTTTATTTTTTATGGTCTTTTACGGAATTTAGAACCCAGCCACGAAATCCATAGTACATTCCGACAACACTAATCACAATAGGTATAAATCCTGGCCCTCCGCCACAAACTTTCCTAAAGGTTTTCTCGTAAGCAATGGTGTCATAAATCTCTATGGGTGGTATTTTAGAGCCCTCTGTTGCCAAGTTGGAACAATAAAGTATGCGCCAGTAAAACATATAAACCGAGTAGCCAAAATAGGCAACAGAAACGACCAGTACAAAAACCCATAAAACCTTTGGTAGACGCATAAGATTTCCGGCGCTCTATCTATTTTTAGCAGAACTAGGTTCTACAAATAACAAAAAAGGGCAGCCGACCGGTCTACCCACTATTCATCGGGTGCCCGAAGGCAGTCCGACTTGTGGCGGTCAGCCACCCGTCTTTAATCGCAAATCGGGAAAGACGAGCGGCTTACACCTTCAGGCATAATGAATAATGGGTAGACGGGTAAAATATACCACAAAATCAGGCCAAAATAAATATATTTATTTATATCTTAAAAATTTAAGTGTGTTTGAGAAAAATACTTTAATTTTCAAGTGGGCTACGCCTGAACTCACAGGGCTTGGTGGAGGAACTAGCGGTATAAAACCAGCCGGCGATTACTAAAGGTTGAATTTTAGCACCTTCACGGACAAGCGGCACGAATGTTCCTCGCGCTATTCGCTTGCCCGTATCGGGCTAAAATTCGCTAATAAAGACCCTAAAGGGTCTTCGGCAGGTTTTACCCCGAGAACTTCCCCAAAGACGCCGGATCGCCCAAATCTGCTGAAAACGACCTCATAAAATCATTTATAGGAAATCAAAAAGGAAACCCGAGAGGTATAACACCTGTAAACGGGCTTCCTTTTTGATTATTACTCTAGGGGTCGTTATCAGCAATAACTTTGGCTTAATCCATATTTTTTAAGCGGTAAAGCCAAAGTTATGTTTTGGGCGATGCAATCCTGCAAACACCGGCGCAGTGCCACGAAGCGGCACAATATCTCTAAAGCCGGCTAATGGTAATCATCTGATGGCTAAAATTAAAGTATTTTTCTCAAACACACTTAAATTTTTAAGATATAAATAAATATATTAGTGCTGGAAAAAATGAGGATGAAAAATGAGGGGCGGGGGCAAATGAATACCGTAACTCCTGAAAAATAAAAAATTCTAAAAGGGTATGGGTATGTCCCTCCTCCTAAAGGACTATCGGAAAATTGACGAAAGGGCTATTTTAGGCCAGATTATATCTAAACAAAGGGGGTGAATTATGAAATGAAGAAAACCAAGAAAATAAAAGAGACACAAAGGTTAATAACTCTTCCTGATTATGAAAAAGCCGCTAAAGACGTGTTTGAAAGCGTATATTTAGATGCCCGGGATTTAGATTCCAGCGTTTTTTGTAACGGATTAAGCAAATTGACCTATTTGTTGGGTAGAATAAGGAGGTGCAGACCATTAACACGAACTAGACCCTTCAAAAAGCTAAGATTTAACCCCGGCTTATAAAAGTCATTTTAATAAGTAATGAAAAAGTAATTATGTTTTTACAAATAGCGGAAAACTCCGCGGCAACAACTGATTATCAGAAATATTTATTAAGTAAGGTATTAAAACATTCATCTAAACGGAGTAAAAAACCCGTAGAATTAAGGGTGGCTGAAGAATCAACACCATACCCCGAAATTGAAATAATAAATGAGGACAATATAAGCCACGAGGAATTAGTTGCCAGAATGACAAAAGGAGGTGAGCATTGGCTACAATTCTTCCCAAACTCAAATCTTGAAGGCAAAACATTTCCTATAACCAAAGACGATATTAATCGTGTTAAGAAAGATTTGGTTATTACATACACTCGCAAACTGCTAGACGGACTTTGCCAAATAGAAGTAGCCGAAATCGGACCTAACAGCGAATTTGGCACAATTTTTTACTTAGAAGCTAAAAATCCCGCCGGGTTAAAGGAAAAAGCTAAAATGCTTGGAGTAGAGTTTAATAACCCCAAAGAACTACGGGAAAAATTAAACAATACCCCCTCTGAATTTTTAGATAATCCACCGCGTATTCGCTGGGGCAGTTTTGAAATAGAAATACCAGCCGGAAAGAAACAATTTGCTTTCTGTAAAGAAGCGTTCGGGTTTGGCCCGGGAGAAGTAATCTCGTGGGATATAATGGCGGAAAAGATGGGTACAGATTTAGCAGATGACCCAAAGCATGGACGCCAATTAATATATGATTTAATGCACATGGTTAATGACAAGATTAAAGATAAAACCAAAAAAGACCTGTTTATATGGGCAGAATTAGCATTTTATAGAAAGCATTAGGACTGCGTAATGACTCTAAAATGACTCATTCTGTACAGGAGTAGGATTAAAGTAATCCTACTTTTTTATTCTCAAAAAGTGGGCGCAAAACTATGTTGTCCAAAGAAGCCGTCCAAGAATTTAAACAAATATACTCCCGAAAATTCGGGGAGGAATTGAGTGACAAGGAGGCCATAGAAAAGGCCAACCGAGTTTATGAACTCCATAAAACCATTTTTGATTTTCTGTCTCGCGAAACTAAAGAAGTAGCGAATACATATGAACCACGAATCCTCAATAAGTGAAATCCAAATATCTCCAGTAAAGCCAAAAGATGGGCTAATCGCCTTTGCTTCTTTTGTGCTGGACGGAAAATATTATGTCGGAAGTGTGGCGATTTTTACCAGATTAGGAAAATCCGGCTACCGCCTTGTTTATCCGGCCAAGAAACTAGGAGAGAAGAATCTAAACTTTTTTCACCCCATTAGTCAGGAAGCAGGAAAAAGTATTGAAGATGCAATCACAGAAAAGGTTAATGAATTATTTAATGACCGAGATAACGAAACAATATAGTCAAATATTTGATGATGGTATTAAGTCCGGAATTATCCCTCAAATTGGCGAGAGGGTTTTTCTATTGCTTATTGGCTTAGCACCTTTCATAAATGAGAACGGCGAGTGTAATCCAAAAGAGGGCACGCTGGCCAGAATATTTAACAAAACCGAACGAACTATAAGCACATGGGTATCTATTGCCAAGAAAACAACATATCGCGGACAGCCCGTTATAACAGCAAGACAGAATAAAGAAATAGATAAAGGACAAATAATTTGGAGCAGTAATCAATATTCAATATCAAAACCCATTTTGGAAGACCTGCTAACCCGCTACTATACCGGAGGAAGAAATCTTCCTACGGACAAAGAGCAGATAAAACAAGGTAAAACCTTGCTACCGCCAGAAGTTTTTCCGTCATCGGAAGAACTGCCAACAAACGATAACCCCTCGGTAAACAATATTTATAATAACGATAAGAGGCAATCGCTTATAAAGATATTCTCTTTTAATGGGACAACGCCGTCTGAATTTAGAGACCAAGCACAAAGCGGAGACGACTTTAGATGTTCAGAGATAGCGGAGTGGTTAGGAGAAAAGCATATCAACTTTATATTAAGTGCTAGAAAAAATCCGCAATGCGGTATGAATGGAATAGAAGAATGTTTTAGTATAACTAAAGACGCAGAACGCCAAGGCAAGGTAAGAGATAAGAGAAGATACTTTAATGACCAGATTAAAAGGTATACAGAAAGACGATAGTTGCTCTAACAAAAATATGATATATTTATATCGTTGCCCATAACCACATACTACCCGAACGGTTTTTGTTTGGTATTGTTCCCCTTAATGGGGCGATCTACCAGCAATACTACTCCGTTCGGAGCAAGTGGTTGGGCAACTAGGTCGCCCCTTTAAGGTTTTATGAATACTAACGCAACGAAAATTAAATACTTTCTATACGCACGTAAATCTTCCGAATCAGAAGACCGGCAGGTTTTGTCCATTGATTCGCAAATAGACGAATTAAAAAAGTTGGCCCAAAAAGAGGGATTAGAAGTAATAGGCGAACCACTATCCGAATCCCAATCGGCTAAAGAGCCGGGCCGGCCGATTTTTAACCAAATGTTAGAACGAATACATAAGGGCGAAGCACAGGGAATAATTTGTTGGAAACTAGACCGCTTGGCCCGAAACCCGGTTGATGGCGGAAGTATTAACTGGATGTTACAACAGGGAGTGATAAAACATATCCGCGCTTACGATAGGGACTATTACCCAACGGATAATGTTTTAATGATGAGTGTAGAATTTGGCATGGCAAACCAGTATCTACGCGACTTAAGCCAAAATGTTAAGCGCGGGTTACACGCCAGAGCTGAACGCGGCATTTATCCAGCGCCGGCTTCAATAGGTTATAAAAACGACCCTTATGCTGTTAAGGGCGACAAGACGATAATACCAGATGAGGAACGCTTTAATTTAGTCCGCAAGTTATTTGACCTAATGCTTGCCGGCACGCATACCGTTCCGCAGATACAGAAGATAGCACACAAAAAATTAGGACTTACTATGCCTAGCGGCAGGCCAATAAGCAAGACCGCCACCTATTATCTTTTTACCAATCCGTTTTATTACGGCTCGTTTGAATATCCTCGCAGAAGCGGCAACTGGTATAAAGGCATACACAAGCCGATGATTGCAGAGGAAGAATACGACAAGATACAAACAATCCTTGGCCGAGACGGAAAACCACGCCCCAGAAGCCACGAATTTGCTTTTACAGGTATGATTAGGTGCGGTGAGTGCAGAGGCATGATAACAGCCGAAGAAAAAACCAAGCGGCAGAAAAATGGCAACGTCCACCATTATATTTATTATCACTGCGGCAAA
Source organism: Candidatus Yanofskybacteria bacterium (assembly GCA_016181175.1). Taxonomy (NCBI): domain Bacteria; phylum Candidatus Yanofskyibacteriota; species Candidatus Yanofskyibacteriota bacterium. The sequence continues at coordinate 35,368 of JACOZV010000003.1, read as the reverse complement.
AAGAAAAACCCGAATTGCACCCAAAAATGTATTGAGGAAAAAGAGTTAAACAGGCAAATACGGGTAAAGATAGACAAAATTGCTCTTTACCCCGAATTTACAGAATGGGCTTTAGATTTATATAAAAAGGAGAATAAGAAAGAAGCCGGCAACATCACTAAAATTATTGATAATGTCCAAAAGGCGTATAAAGCGGTCGTTGAGAAAATAAAGAGGGTTAATAATATGCGCGCTGACGAAGAACTAGCAGACAAAGAATACAAAGAAATGAAGGGCGACCTCAACAAAGAAAGAATCCGCCTAGAAGAACTGCTGAAAGATACAAGCGACCGGATAGGCAAATGGCTAAAGAAAGCCGATGAGATGTTTCAATTTGCCACAACGGCAAAAGATGCTTTTGAAAATGGCGGGATAGAAACAAGAAAAAACATCTTGGCTAATTTAGGGTCGGACCTCCTCCTAAAAGATAAAAAGATAAGTATTACCATAGAAAAACCGCTTTTGTATCTTGAAGATGCGTCAAAGGAATTAAAGCGAATACATAGCCGGGTAGAACCTCACAAAAATAGCGCAAATAAAGAACAACTCGCACATTTATACGCGAGCAGTCCAATACTGCGGAGGGAGTGGGAGTCGAACCCACCTGACCCCTTACGGGGTCGAGGTTTAGCAAACCTCTGCACGAGCCGATATGCGTCCCCTCCATTTTTCCTATTTTAACTTATTTTTCTGATTTTTTCAATGGTTTCTTATCTTTAGTCTTAGGCGGGTTGGTTTTCCATTCTTCAAAGGCGACTTTCAATTCTTCTTCATTTTCCGGTTTTTTACCAACTAAAAAATTACATTCAGGGAATCGGCTGCAACCGTAAAAAATCCTGCCCCGACCATGTGATTTTCGTTCAACCAAATCTCCAACTTCCGTGGTTCGACTTTGCTCACCATCTCGCAGTGCTCGACAATTTGGGCACTTGAATCCGGTTTTGTTGAATATTTTTTTAATGCCTTTGCATTTTGGATAATCAGTGCAACCGAGGAAGTAGCCGAATCTGCCGCGTTTGACCTCCATCTGTTTACCGCAAATAGGGCATCTTTCATCTTTTGTTTTTTCTGTAAGTTCTTTAATCTTTGCCGCTTCTTCCGGCAAGGGTTGTGTAATTTTGCTACCCGGTTCCGGACAAGCTAAAAATTTACCGGTGCGGCCGAATTTTATGATCATCATTTTACCGCAATGCGGACATGGCGTACTGGAGGTTTCAACTAACTTTTCTACGCTCGCAGTTTTTTCGTCAAGATTTTTTTTGAAGGGTATATAAAACTCTTCAATTACCGGTACCCACTTAATCTTACCTTCGGCAATATCGTCAAATTCCTCTTCAATATGAGAGGTAAAATTAATATCAACTATTTCCGGAAAATTTTCCACAAGCATATCGTTTACCAAAAAACCAACTTCCGTCGGCTTGAAATAGCGACGATCAATTTTTTCAACATAATCACGTTCCTGTATGGTAGCTAGGGTTGGCGCATATGTAGACGGTCTGCCGATTCCGTGAGCTTCGAGGATTTTGATCAGAGTCGCGTCTGTGTACCGGGGCGGAGGTTCGGTAAAGTGTTGGAGTTTAAAGAGTTCAACAAAGTTTAACGTTTCGTTTGATTCCAGTTCCGGCAGAATGCCCTCCGCTTCGTCCTCGTCTTTTTCGTCGCGTCCCTCTGTGTATGCCCTGATAAATCCGTCAAATTTTACGACTTGGCCGTTGGCACGAAATGTGTAACTGGTAACTGGTAACTGGTAACTGGTAACTATGTCCACTGCGGTTTGGTCAAAAACAGCCGACTGCATCTGGCTGGCTATCGTTCGTTTCCAGATAAGGTCGTATAGTTTCAATTGCCTTGAATCCAACGAGTTTTTGAGGATTTCTGTTTTTTGAGCTAAGTCAGTCGGCCGGATTGCTTCATGGGCTTCTTGGGCACCTTTGGATTTGGTCGTATAGTGTCGCGGTTGGCTCAATGCGTATTCATTTCCGAAACTTTCTTTTATAACCTCTTGTGCTTGATGGAGCGCTAAATCTGCAAGATTAACACTGTCGGTCCTCATGTAAGTTATATAGCCGGTCTCATATAGTTGCTGAGCGATCATCATGGTTTGTTTTGCTGACATTCCTAGTTTGCGCGAGGCTTCTTGTTGAAGTGTAGATGTGATAAACGGGGGAGCGGGATTACGGACGACTTCTTTGCGATTGATATCTAAAACTTTATATTTTGCGTTTTCAAGACTGGTTGCCACTTTCTCTGCTTCCAACTGGTTTGGTATATCTAATTTATCAAGGGATTTTTCCCCAATTTTTATAAGACGTGCTCTAAATACTTTTTCCTGGTTATTTTTTGAGAGATCTACTTCAATAGTCCAATACTCCTGCTTGATAAACTTTTCTATTTCACGTTCACGCTCTACAACCAGTCGCAAAGCTACGCTTTGTACTCTTCCTGCCGACAATCCGTAGCGTATTTTTTTCCACAGAAACGGCGAAAGCTCATAACCAACTAGGCGATCAAGTATGCGTCTGGCTTGTTGGGCGTCCACAAGATTGTAGTCAATTTCCCTGGGGTTTTTGAGCGCATTTTCTATTGCCGGTTTGGTGATTTCGTGGAATACGATCCGTTGCGGATTTTTTTTCTGGAGTCCGAGCGCCTCCAATAAATGCCAAGAAATTGCCTCACCCTCACGATCGGCGTCGGTTGCCAGTATTACGGTGTCTGATTTGCTTGCCGTTTCCTTTAGCTCGGCGATAATAGGCTTGGCTTTGGCTGGCACAGTGTACTTGGGTTTGAACCCATGCTCTACATCTATGCCCATTGTTGACTTGGGCAAGTCGCGTACATGGCCCATAGATGAGCGCACCAAAAACTCGCTCCCGAGGAACTTGGAAATTGTTTTAGCTTTAGTCGGGGATTCTACTATTATTAAATTCATTGAAATAAAATAAATCCTTTACCAGAGCTTTTAATTTTCTTTTTTAATTCCATCATTGTCAATGTCGCATTGACATGTCCAGCGTCCAGTCTGGTTTGTCGGATTACCTCATCCGTAGTTGTCGGTTCGCTACTCAATACGCTAAGTATTTTTTCTTCAGTCTCGTTGTCTGCTTTTATTTTACGCTCAATTTTTTTCAAATAAATTTCATACTCTTCCAGTATATCCTCGGCGCAAGTTACCATCTTCGCGCCCTTCTTTATTATATTATTCGTGCCTTGGGAAGTTTTGGCAAATATATTTCCGGGGATAGCGAAAACATCGCGTCCTTGCTCTGCGGCAAACCTGGCCGTAATCATTGCCCCGCTTTGTTCGTCTGCTTCAACCACCAATACCCCTCGTGACAGCCCGCTTATAATCCGGTTGCGCTGGGGAAAAGAGAATTTTGTCCCATGTGTTCCAAACGCATATTCGCTTATCACTGCTCCACCTTTTTCTATAATTTTGCGAGCAAGTCCAAGATTAGGCGCGGGGAAAATAGTCTCACCATCAATACCGGTACCGAGTACGGCGATGGTTTTTGCGCCGGTATCGAGTGCGGCTTTATGGGCCAGCGTATCAATGCCCATCGCCAAGCCGCTTACAATTGTAAAACCGGCTTTGGCTATGTCAAAAGTGATATTCGGCGCGCTTCGCTTGCCGTATTCTGACAATGCCCGTGTGCCCACGATGGCGAAGCAATTATTGCTCAGTACTTCCCGCGAACCCCTTACATATAATAGGAAAGGAGGGTCGGGGATATGGCGCAGTGGCTCGGGGTAATCTTCATCTAAAATTGTCATCAGGTTGATGCCCTCTTTTATAAGTTGCGTCCATTCTTTGTCGGGATTAATTTTCTTTTGTAATTTGGCGTAATCCGCGGCAATCAATCTGCCTTCAATATCTCTATCTCGCGGTATGTGTTTAGTAAGATTGGCGCGCCATGCCCGCTCCCAATCATCGCCAAAAGCATCATGGATTGCTTGCAGTGCACCGCTTTTGGCGGTTGCCAGAATGTTAATTGCGTTAAGAAATTTTAGATTTACCTCGGTCATTTCGCAGATATTAGGCGCAAAACTTAAATTTTGCAAATTTCTGATAATGCTTGACGGTCTATTGGTAGCTTGCTATACCCAGAGATAGTTTTTACACGTTTGGTTTTTGTTGTCCCGTCGCAAGGCGGTGAAACATCGGTTTACCCCTCCTAAAAACCGACGGACTAGCTTCTTTGTGATTGGGCAACAACGACTAAAAAATAACGGCTCACCTGGGTGAGCCGTTATTTTTTAGTCTAAGGCAAGGATTCCGCTAGTCTTGCTAGCGCTTGTTTGATTACTTTTTTAAGTTCTGCTTGTTCGGTTGGAGTAAATTTGGACAAAACAAAATTACCAACGGATTCTTTTTTGGCTTTGAGCGTTCGTTGATGCCGAGCGGTAGTCAGTTTGCGGTTTGAGGTACCAATTCGTAGTCGCCAAAACTTATTGGTTTTAAGATGATCAATAATTGATTGTATGCCACGATGGCCTCCGGAATCCTTGGCAAATGACATTTTAAAATTGCCAAACTCAATATCCAAGTCGTCATGTATCACCACAATATTTTCCGGCTTCATTTTATAAAATAATTTTAGCTTGCGAACAGCTTCACCCGATTTATTTACAAATGTATGCGGTTTGGCCAGCACAATCGGTTTGCCGCTAAATCTCGTCTTGGAGATTTCGGCATTAAACTTTTTTGAAAACTGAAAGTTTTCACCCTCTGAAGCTTTAGCGTAGGAGGGCCCACTTTGTTTCAAAATTTCCTCTACTACCGCAAACCCGACATTATGACGGGTATTCTTATATTCTTCGCCCGGGTTGCCCAAGCCAATGATTAGTTTCATATTATAACTAAGTATAACCAAATTGACTTAGTTTGCAAAACCCAAATTTTCTGCTATGATCACTAAAATGACGGAAGAATTTGGACCCCAATCCAGCCAGGAACCTAAATCGCAGGCGCGCCAGGAGGCGCTTGCCCCGCACCTTTTAGGGACAAGCCCAAAGGGCCAGCGCGAAGCGGAGTCCCCAAAAGGTGCGGGGCTTACTTTTATCTGGGAGACTGTCAAGATCGTAGTTATATCACTTGCGATCATAGTCCCGGTCCGTTATTTTCTTGTCCAACCATTTTTCGTTAAAGGTGCGTCCATGGAGACAACCTTTGAGGACGGCAATTACATATTAATAGATGAGATAAGCTATCGTTTTCGTGATCCAACAAGGGGCGAAGTCGTAGTTTTCCGTTTTCCGGAAGATAAAACCCAGTTTTTTATAAAAAGAATTATCGGCTTGCCAGAAGAAACCGTGGAGATTAAAAACGACGATGTTATTATTTACAATAAACAACATCCAGACGGTTTCATTTTGGAAGAAAAATATTTATCAGCCGGACAACACACAATGGGCGATATGAGAATGAAACTAGATCCCAACGAATACTTTGTGCTTGGAGATAACCGTCTGCGCAGTTCTGATTCACGCCGCTGGGGCCCGCTAAACAGAGCTTTAATTACCGGCAGAGTTTTTTTTAGGGCTTGGCCTGTTAATGAGTTCGGAGGTGTGCCTACGGCAACATATTAGACTATTTAGACTATGGCTAAACTATCAATACAATCTGTTAAGGGCATGAATGATATATTACCGGCAGATCAGCCGTATTGGTATTTTGTGTTAAAAAAAGCATCAGCTATTCTGTCTGATTATGGTTTTGAAAAAATTGATACTCCAATAGTTGAGTCGACTCAGCTTTTTACTCGTTCTGTCGGTGAGGCGAGCGATATAATAGAGAAAGAAATGTATAATTTTAAAACCAAAGGCGGAGATGAATTATCATTAAGACCAGAAGGTACCGCGGCGGTTGCCAGGGCATATATTGAACATGGAATGTCCGTTATGCCTCATCCGGTTCAGCTTTGGTATGCAGGCCAATTTTTCAGGCATGACAATCCGCAAGCTGGCAGATTTCGCCAATTTCACCAATTGGGCGTTGAGTCATTCGGCGACGATAATGCAGCTACCGATGCGTCTCTAATTTTTATTGGATATAAATTGCTGGAAAGCCTTGGTCTTAAAAACCTAATTGTTAAAGTGAACAGTATAGGTGATTCCAGTTGCCGGCCGCAATATTTGAAAGCGTTGAAGGACTTTTATCGTAACCGCGGCAAAAAAGTTTGCAATAAATGCAAGAAAAGATTGAAAACAAATATTTTGCGTTTGTTGGATTGTGAGGAGCAGAATTGTAGAGACTTAGGCAAGGATGCGCCTCAGATGGTTGATTTTCTTGATGAAGACTGCAAGCTGCATTTTAAGAATGTGCTGGAATTTTTAGATGAAACCAAGATTCCGTACTTGCTTGAGCCGCGTTTAGTCAGGGGACTAGATTATTATACGCGAACTGTTTTTGAAATTTGGCCAGAGGAAAAAGAAGGTGATAGCCAGTTAATGTGGGCATTATGCAGTGGAGGACGGTACGACAAACTAGTAAGTATGCTTGGCGGGCCCAAGACTCCAGCATCTGGTTGGGGTATGGGTATTGAACGCGTTATATTGAAACTTAAAGAAGCCGGCATTGAGGCACCAGAACATCACCCGCAAGCCAGAGTTTTTGTTACTCAATTGGGCGAGTTAGCCAAAAGAAAGGGTTTGCTTCTTTTTGAAGAATTTCGTAAGCACGGTGTTGCGACCAGAGCTTCGTTTGGTAGGGACAGCATCAAGTCGCAATTAAGAATTGCAAATCGTCTTGGAATAAAATATACACTAATAATCGGCCAGAAAGAGGCGTTGGATGGAACGGTTATATTGCGGGAAATGGATTCCGGAGTGCAGGAGACTATTTCGCAGGAAAAAATACTGGTGGCTGTAAAACAACGCCTCAAAAAAGAATGATTCAAGATGTTTTCTGTAAAATTTTAAATAAAGAATTGCCGTCTGATATTGTGGCAGAGGACAACGGTTGGATTGCGATTAATGATATACACCCGCAGGCACCGGTTCACGTTTTGATTATTCCCAGGAAGCACTTGGCTGATATTTGTTCAGTTACTGAAAATGATGCCAAATTACTTGGAGAATTAATGATGGCTGCAAGTCAGGTTGCAAAAAAATTAGGGTTGGAAGAAAAGGGATTTCGTCTGATAATAAATCATGGGGAGCACGGCGGACAGCTAGTTCCGCATTTGCACGTACATTTATTGGGAGGGAAGAAGTTGGGAGCTAAAATCGTAAGTGACACAAAATAATTTTGACCCGCCCTCGTCCTTGTGGCTATGGCGAGGCAAGGAAGGAGGATTTTATGGAAGTTAAACGAAAACCAAATGAAAGCGTAGGTTCACTGATGAGGCGCTTTAGTCGGTTGGTTCAGCAGAGCCGGCTTTTGGTTCGAGCTAAATCTGCCAGATACTTTACCAAGAAGCCAAATGAGCGCGTTGAAAAAAACCGTGCGATTATGCGCGAGGAATTACGTGGGCTAAGGAAAAGAATGGAACGATTCGGGCAGTATGAAGAAGAGGTATTTGAAGACGAAAAGAAAAAATTAAAACAGAAGCTCGGACTATAGTTCGTTACCTGATTTTCTTTCAACGTCATGTCTTCCTACAAATTATTCTCGTTGAGCTATTGTTCCTGGAAATATGCGGTTATCCATTCCTGCTTCGCAACCCGCATATTTCAAACGGAACAATACCTGCCTGCCGGCAGGCAGGTACGCTCAACTCGGCAATTTGTTAGTCGGCAGACGAATGACGAAAATCCGGTAACTCACTATAGTCGCTCGTCTCACCTACATCTTGTGTGGAGTAATAAAAATCGCCGATTGGTATCGGCTCCCGCAGTTGTAATTTTTTGAGTAGTTTTGAAAAATAAAAAGCTCGGCCTATCGTGATAGCTTGCCGAGCACGTCTCCCTTGCGCCATAAAGGAGTATTGGCGGGACCGTCCAGTTTTTCGGTCCAATGCGAATAAAGTAAGTCTTGGCCTAGCCAAGCTTGCCGCCCCTGAATACTGGAAGATTCCAGAGGCCGAGGAATTTCACCCCTTTTTACGAAGGTGAAGAAAGAACAAGGCTGGGTCCGGTAGACCACAATCAAAAATGTCTGTGGGTGCTGCATAAAACCGCTGTGCCCGGATCACCAGCCTGTCACTTAAGTATAGCAAATTCGGTGTGTGTTTGTCAAGTATTTTACTGGAAAATGCTAAAAAATGGCTTAAAATAAGGATTTTATGATAAAACAACAACTACAAAACGACTTAAATATGGCACTAAAGGAAAAGGACCAGCTCAAACGGTTGGTTTTGGGTATGTTGATGACTGCGGTTAAAAATAAGGAATTGATGAAACGCCAGCAATTAAGTAAAACAATCAGTGATGCTGGTGAGCTTGAGAAACAGAGCCAGCTGATGGACGAGGAAATTATTGGAGTAATTGGGAGTGAGGTGAAGAAACGAAAAGAGGCGATGGAGCAATTTAAGACTGGCGGCCGTGATGATCTGGCACAAAAAGAAAAGTCAGAATTAGATATTTTGCTGACATATCTGCCGGAACAGCTTAGCGAGGACGGAATTCGCGCTGAAGTACAAAAAACTATTTCTGAACTTGGTGCCGCTGGGATCAAGGATATGGGCAAAGTAATCGGAGCGGTTATGGCAAAACTCAAAGGTAAAGCAGATGGCGGTGCGGTGAGCAAAATAGTAAAAGAACTTTTGGGATGAGAACTCAAGCAATAATTCTAAAAAAAATTCCGATTCGGGAATATGATGCGCTGGTGATTTGTTATATCAAAGACTCGGGTAAACAGATTTATCAAGCCAAAGGTATATTACAGCCCACATCCAAACAGGCCGGCCATCTTGATATACTTAATTTGGTTGATTTTTCACTGGTACATAAAAATAGTCATCCTATTATAACCAGTGCATACTGTCTTAAGGCGTTTCCACATTTAAAATCATCGCTTTCAGCTATGGCCGCGGCGTTTTTTTTACTTGAATGTTTTGATAAACTGGTTTTTGAGGGCGAGTCTGATCCCAAGTTGTGGGATTTTTTGTTGACGCGATTAGAGATTTATAACGGGCAATCATTATTGGCGATCGACTGGCCCAAATTAATTGCTGAAACTCGCCAGGAAATTCTAAAAACTCTAGGTTACGATCCGAGTGTGCCTATTGAGTACGTGGCTAATGCACAATTCAAGTCATCACAATTTGCAAGAAAAGTGCTAGAATAAAATAAGTTTTTAGAGTTATGGAATTCAAAGTTGAACCATTGCAAAATCCTTCTATTATTGAACAGCTATCAAGGTGGCCAATTTTTAACTTCTTAAAAACAAAGCATATTATTTATGGTTTAGTAATACTTTTGTTGATTGCCGTTATTTTTTTCTTTTGGGGGCGTGGGTCATTTCGTGAAAGTGGCGTTGAATTGAAGGTTGATGGTTCGAAAGAAGTAACTGGTGGTGAGTTGGTAACATATAAATTAACTTACAAAAATAGCAGCGCAGTTTCTCTTTCAGACGTAAAACTTAATATTTTTTATCCGACAGACTCTATAGTTGTCAGGGATGGTAACATCATAAATCTGACAACAGAAAATTTTGACTTAGGCACTGTTAATAGTAATGAAGCTGGAGAGAAAGAATTAACGGCATATATTGTGGGTGATAGCGGAAATATTAAGACGCTCAAGGCGGTACTTACTTATAGAGCTGGTAAATTAAGTTCAACGTTTCAAAAAGAGGCGTCTCTTGCAACTACCATAACAACCCTGGCTGTGCCTATTACATTTGTTGCGACTCCTACGGTTATAAGCGGCCAGAGCACAAGTTATCTTATAGATTATCGTAACCAGTCTAGCCAAGATCTTGAAAACCTACGTTTCATATTTAAATATCCAGAAGGTTTCTTACCTAATAAATTTTCACCTAGTTCATCGTTAAACGTGCGGGGTCAAGCGATATGGGATATACCCAAGCTAAAACAGGGCGACAGTTCAAGAATTACCATTCAAGGAATACTTAGCGGTAACGAGAAAGAAACCAAAACCGTATCGGTTACTCTCCAGAAAAAAATAACCACGCCGAGCGGTGATGTCTATGTTGATTTTGAAAAATCCCAAGCCTCTTCGGTTATTTCTACCCCGCCTCTTTCTCTTGAGCTTAAGATTAATGACTCTGCTGACTATGTAGCCCATTTGGGTGATGTTTTAAAATACAAAATACTTTTCCGGAATAATAATGATGCGGATATAACAGGATTAAGTTTGTCAGTGCGCTTGGACGGCGACATGTATGATTTTGTCACCGTAAAGTCTGACGGATTTTTTGATAGCCGGCAAAATACTATATTCTGGAACGCTTCAACTGTGTCAACGCTTAACCTTTTACCAAGGAATCGAGATGGGTCAGTTGAGTTTGAGGTTTATCTGAGAAAAAGTTTTTCGGGCAGTTTTGGTGCGAGCGACTCTTTTGTTAAGGTGACTGCTCGTCTGGAAACGCCAAACGTGCCATCTGGTCTTGATCTTGATAAACTGACCGCTGGTGGTGAGTTGGTAACCCGCATATCTACGGCGCCGACATTTGACCAAAAACTTTTAGTAAGTAATCCAACTTCCGGTTCAAGCGGCCCTTTTCCGCCCAAAGTCAATCAGAAAACGAGTCTTACTGTTAATTGGAATTTGGTCAATCCATCCAACGACTTATCACAAGCCAAAGTTACGGCGACCCTGGCTCCCGGGGTTAATTGGGAAAATGTGAGTAAAGTCAGCGGAACTGGCATTGAGCCGATTTATGACACGCGATTGAACGCTGTCGTTTGGGATTTGGGTACCTTGCCTGCGGGAACCGGGGTTAGTTTTCCGAAATTTGAATCTTATTTCCAAATATCAATTACTCCGTCAACTAACCAGGTTGGAGAATTGGTGGCACTTTTGAAGAACGTGAGATTGGACGGTGTGGATACGTTTACTAAAGAAAAAATAACCCGTACAATAATTGACGTAAGCACGAACAACATGAGCGATACGAATCAAAGCGGAGCGGTCCAGCCCTAAATAATGAAAAAAGAAAACGAAAATTTGCTAGAAAAAGTAGTGTCGCTTTGCAAGCGGCGTGGTTTTGTTTTTCCCGGGAGCGAGATTTACGGCGGTTTAGCAAATAGTTGGGACCTTGGGCATCTTGGTAATGAGTTATTTAATAATATCGCCAGTTTGTGGTGGAAGACATTCGTGCAGGAGCGAGATGACATTGTTGGTTTGCGCGGGCCGGTTATCATGAATCCCAAGGTCTGGGAAGCATCGGGGCACTTGCAAAGTTTTACTGATCCGTTGGTGGAGTGCAAAATTTGCCATGAAAGATTTCGTCAGGACAAAGAAGAGGAGTTAAAAGAGCATGCCGAATTGCACAAAGGCAAAGCCGAGTGGACAGAACCCAAAAACTTTAATCTGCTTTTCAAAACTTATATCGGTCCGGTGGAAGATCAACAGCACCTGGCCTATTTAAGGGGGGAATTGGCGCAGACAATGTTTACGGATTTTAAAACAATACTTGAAACTACTCGCAAACGACTACCATTCGGCATTGCTCAGATTGGCAAGGCATTCCGCAACGAGATTACGACGGGCAATTTTATTTTTCGCACTAAAGAATTTACCATTGCCGAACTGGAATATTTTGTTAAGCCCGGGACTGAGGACGAGCATTATAAAAATTGGGATGAACTTCTCGAAAAGTTTTTAACTGACAATCTAATGTTGGATAAGAACAAAATAAGAAGATATGTGCATCCAAAAGAAAAATTGGCCCATTACTCAAAGGGCACGGCGGATTTGGAATACGAATTTCCTTTCGGTTGGGGCGAGCTGACGGGTCTTGCCTCAAGAACTGATTTTGACTTGAAAAATCACGAGAAGTTATCGGGTCAGAACTTGAAATACCGAGACCCTGAAACAGAAGATGAATTTTTACCTTATGTTGTAGAGCCAACTTGTGGTTTGGAAAGATTAATGTTGGCCGTATTGGTGAATAGTTATGAAGAAGTTGAAGCAAGATCAGGCGATGAGGAGGCAGTACACGAGAAAGAGGTTGTTTTGCGTTTGCCAAGGGTTCTTGCGCCGATAAAAGTTGCCGTGTTGCCGCTGTCTCGTAAAGAAGAATTAACCAAGCCATCCTACCAAATTTACCGTGATCTTCAGAAGCACTTTATGTGCCAGTATGACGAGACGGCATCCATCGGCAAGCGTTATCGTCGCCAAGATGAAATCGGCACCCCGTTTTGTGTAACTTACGATTTTGATTCAATCAATGACAAAAAAGTTACCGTCCGTGACCGCGATACTATGGAGCAGGAAAGAATAGAGATTGCAAACCTAAGCGAACATTTGTTAGGCAAATTAAATTCATAGTGTTCCGAAGCCCAAAGACAAACCACGCTTTAAAGCGTGGTTTGTCTTTGGGCTTAAATCATGTTATTATCAAGTCCAATGCGGTCAAAATCTAACAATCACTACGATCTCCACACCTACTCTAACGGATTACGGCTGATAACCGTGCCAATGGAGCATACAAAAAGCGTAACGGTTTTGGTAATGGTGGCCACCGGTTCCCGCTATGAGGCCAAAGAGATAAACGGCATATCGCATTTCTTGGAGCACATGATGTTCAAAGGTACCACTAAGCGTCCTGGTTCTCTGGATATATCGCAAGAGCTAGACTCGCTCGGCGCTGAATACAACGCTTTTACTTCAAAAGAATATACCGGCTATTATGTGAAATGTGCCGCAGAAAAAGTTGATATTGCTTTAGATGTAATTTCTGATATTTTCCAAAATTCCAAATTTGATACTCACGAAATGGATAAAGAGAGAGGTCCGATCAAAGAAGAAATAAATATGTATATGGATCATCCGCCTCGCCGAGTTGCTGAGATCTTCGAGACTCTTATGTATGGCGATCAGCCGTTGGGATGGGATATAGGCGGTACAAAAGAAAATATAGACAAGATGCGCCATCAAGATCTTCTGGACTATTTCAAAAGCCACTATTTTGACAACAATACTGTTATTGCTGTTGCCGGAAATATTGTTAGCGGTGAAATTAAGGAAAAAATTAACAAATATTTTGACAACATTCGCAATGGCCAACGAACTGAACCGCCGGTAACGGACGATGACCAAAAACAGCCCCGGCTTATAATTGAATATAAAAAAACAGACCAGACACACATTAACGTCGGCTTTCGTTCATATAGCCGTTTTCATCCTAAATATGAAGCCTTGGAAATATTAGCTATAATACTTGGCGGGGGAATGAGTTCCCGTCTTTTTGTGGAAATCAGGGAAAAACGCGGTTTGGCCTATAGGGTTAGAACTGGCGTGACAGCCTATAATGAAACCGGCAATCTGGTTACCTATGCAGGATTAAATAACGCCAACCTAAACGAAGGTTTAAAAGTAATTCTTGCTGAGCATAAAAAACTTGTTGAAGAATTAGTCAATGAAAAAGAATTAAAAAGAGTAAAAGATCAGATTCTTGGTTCGTTTGTCATAGGATTGGAGCAGTCAGATGATATGGCCTCATTTTACGGTGAGCAGGAACTGCTGGAACATAAAATTGAAACACCTGAACAGCGTCTTGCCAAGATAACCGCGATAACACGCGAGGATATTTTGGAGGTGGCCCGCGATGTTTTCAAGCCGGAAAAACTTAATCTTGCAATAATCGGGCCGCTTAAGGGGGAAAACAAAGAGATTAAAGAAATTTTGAATTCGTGGTAGAATAACAAAATGCCAGACCATCAAACCATCGACATCCATACATCAGCAATTTTCAAGGTGGTATTCATCCTCCTGGGTTTGGTTTTTCTATATCTTGTCAGAGACGTGATTATTATTTTGTTTTTGGCCATAATTATCGCATCAGCCGTCGGCCCTTTCGCAAACTGGCTTGAAGAGAAAAAAATTCCTCGTCTTCTGGGAGTGTTGTTTTTGTACCTGGCATTTTTTGGGCTGGTAGTTTTCCTTTTGTCGCTGGTGGTCCCATTTTTAGCGTCAGAACTAGGCCAATTGACGCAAGCTCTTCCCAAATTTGTTTCCAGTCTTTCCGGTGCTCTTGAAAAAGCCCAACAAACTTCCTCAAGCCGCTACTTTGATTTTTTTAGCGAAATCCAGAATTTGCTGGACAGCTTCGCACAGTTTTTACAAGTTTATTCCCAGTCGGCGATTAATTTGATAGTCAATATTTTCGGAGGTATTTTGTCGTTTGTCGCGATAATTATTATATCCTTTTATTTGTCAGTGATGCGCCGTGGCATAATAGGCTTTATCAGTTCTGTTTTGCCTGAAAAATACGAGGATTATGTTGTGAGTCTTTGGAAGAGAGCAGAATATAAGGTGGGACGCTGGTTGCAGGGACAACTTTTGATGGCGCTCTCGGTTGGCTTGATAGTTTTTGTCGGCCTCTCATTATTGAATGTAAGGTACGCTTTATTATTGGGGGTTTTAGCTATGATTTTAGAAATTGTTCCAGTTGTCGGTCCGGTTATTTCAGCCATACCGGGCGTTATTTTTGCTTTTACCCAATCGCCGACCCTGGGTGTTTGGGTTGTGGTTTTTTATGTTGCGGTTCAACAAGTAGAGAGCCATATTTTTGCGCCACTCATACTTGGAAAAACGCTGGGACTTAACCCAGTCACGGTAATCATCGCCCTTCTTGTCGGTGGCAAGATCGCCGGTATTCTGGGTATTTTATTGGCAGTGCCGGTAGCCGTGATTATAGTTGAAATTTTCGACGACATGGCCAAACACAAAGAAAGCCGCAAAGCGGTAGTGGTTAGATAGTGGTAAGGTAGATTTTTCTTAAATTTTAGAGTAAGATAAAAACAGCCAAAGGCTGTTTTTATCTTACTCACATGAATAAATTTTACGTAACGACCGCGATTCCATACCCAAATGGGAATCCCCACGTGGGTTTTGGTTTGGAAATAGTTCAAGCTGACGTATTGGCTCGTTATCATCGTGCGCTGGGTAATGATGTATGGTTTTTGACTGGCGTGGATGAGCACGGCCTTAAGGTATATCGCAGTGCTCAAATGGAAGGAATCAGCTTCCAGAAATATGTTGACCGCAATTCCGCCGAATTTGCTAAGCTCAAAGAAATCCTCAACATCTCATATGATGATTTTATCAGGACGAGCGACAGGACGCGGCATTGGCCGGGAGCGCAAAAACTTTGGCGTGCTTGCGCCGAAGATATTTATGCCAAAGAGTATGAGGGTCTTTATTGTGTTGGTTGTGAGGCATTTGTAAATAAAAAAGACCTAATTGACGGAGAGTGCCCCGAACATCACAGCAGGCCGGAAAAAGTGAAAGAAAAAAACTATTTTTTCAAACTGACCAAGTACAAGAAAAAAATCAGCGAGTTAATCAAATCCGGCGAATTAAAAATTGTGCCAGAAAACCGGGGCCACGAAATACTAAACTTGCTTAACGACGCGGAAGATTTCAGCGTTTCCAGACCGATTGAAAAAATCAGCTGGGGCATACCGGTACCGGACGATACTACACAAGTTCAATATGTGTGGTTTGACGCACTAGCCAACTACATTACGGCAGTTGGGTATGGCCGAGATGAGGAGAATTTTAAAAAATGGTGGCCGGCCGATACTCACGTTATAGGTAAGGGAATTTTACGTTTTCACGCGATTTACTGGCCAGCCATGCTTTTGTCTGCCGGCTTGTCATTGCCCAAGTCGATATATATCCATGGCTATGTTTCAATTGACGGTGAAAAAATAAGTAAATCTCTTGGAAATGTGGTCTCGCCCAAAGATGCCATTAGCAAATATGGTATTGATCCGGTGCGCTATTATCTGCTTCGAGAGATACCGACAACAGAAGACGGCGATTTTTCATATAAAAAACTTGAGGACAGATACAATGGTGATTTGGCGAATAATCTTGGCAATCTCATTAGTCGCGTGGCCAAATTGATTGAAACAAAACTTGAAGGCGAGTTGAATTTTGATGATAAATTTTTTGACAAAGAAGTCGGAGCGAAGATTGAAAAAACAAGAAAAGATTACCATAAAGCGATAGAAGAATTTAAATTGCACGAAGCATTAACGCGTATTTGGGATCTTTTTACTTTTGCCAATGCCTATATTGACGAGAAAAAGCCGTGGGCGGATTTAGCCGATCATCCGGAGCATTTTCTCAAAACCATTACGAGCCTTGTTGCTGTCATAATAAATGGAGCAAAACTTTCAGAGCCGTTTTTACCTGAAACTTCACAAAAAATAGGCAATGCCTTTGGGTTTAATCTTTCGACATCGCAAGTCGATAAATTGGCGGGGCAGAAGTTTATTGTAACAAAAACAGAGCCGTTGTTTCCAAGGTTAAAATGACGATAACAGATTCACATTGCCATCCGCAGTTTTCTCAATACGACCAAGACCGAAAGGAAGTTATCAAGCGCGCGTTGGATGCTGGAATCCAAATGATTTGCGTTGGGACGGATCTTGAAACATCACGAAAAGGAATTGAACTGGCGGCAGAATATGACGGTATTTGGGCGACAGTTGGTTTGCACCCGAATGATAATTTAAATGAAAGTTTTGACGAAAAAGCGTATGAAGAGTTATTAAAAATGTCCAAGGTTGTAGCGATGGGCGAGATCGGGCTGGATTATTACAGAACCGAAAATCCTGAAGATCAAAAGTTGCAAAAAGAAAGATTTATAAAGCAGTTAGAACTTGCCGATAAATTAAAAAAGCCGATTATTTTGCACTGCCGTGATTCCAAAGCTGGCAGTACGGGCAGAGCATATCCGCAGATGATCGATATTCTAAGGAATGGTTATGCCAAAAATGGGGGAGTGGTGCATTCCTATACGGGTAGTCTGGATGATGCGAAACAGTTTTTGAATTTGGGCTTGTGTCTTGGTTTCAACGGTATAGTTACGTTCGCTAAACAGTATGATGGGGTGGTAAAGTACGCATCGCCAGATATGATATTGTTGGAAACTGATGCGCCGTATCTGACCCCGGAACCATATCGTGGCCAGCGCAACGAGCCGGCATACATAATCGAAGTTGCTAAAAAAATCGCCCAATTGAGGGGCGATAAGCTAGAAAATATTGAAACACAGACCAGCGAGAATATCAGAAGATTATTTTTTATCTAGTTAGTTAACAATTTCGGTTTTACATTTGAGAGTATAAAGGCGGATTGTTGCTATTAAACGTTTGTAGTCATCTTCTGCATATTCAATATTTATGAAAAATCCTAATTTTTCTATTTCCTTTCTTAGGTTAGCCACTTGTTTTATTTGTAGTTTGGTTTCTTCTGCTGGCAACAGGAGACACGTTTCTAATATGAGGTTTATTTTATCGCGGATTTCAAATGCTTTTTCTTGATCCTCGCGGCTTATTTCACTAATATGTTTAACATGAGCCCAATTTATCAAGTCGGTTGATTCATCACTATCCATGTTTTCTCCGCTTGTTTTATTGTATAGGTTCTACTTGCAGGGTATCATGCGAGTAAAAATAATAAAATGTTGACTTATGAACCTCCTTAAATTAAGAAAATTATGAAAAAATATAATCCACAACTTATTGAAAAAAAATGGCAAAGATACTGGGATACCAAGAAACTTTTTACTGCGTCAGATACAGTGAAATCCAAAGGGAATCTTTATTTTTTGACGGAGTTTCCGTACCCTTCCGGCAATCTCCACGTTGGCCATTGGTATGCGTTTTCAGTGCCCGATATCGCTGCCCGATATTGGCGCATGAAAGGCAAGAATGTCATGTATCCAATCGGTTTTGACGCTTTCGGCTTGCCAGCTGAAAATGCAGCCATAAAAAATAACCTTCAGCCAGAGGACTGGACTAAAAAGAATATCTCTTACATGACCAAACAGCTCAAGAGCATGGGGGCGTCTTTTGATTGGTCGCGGACAATATCAACTATTGATACGGATTATTACAAATGGACTCAATGGATTTTTTTGCAGTTTTATAAAAAGGGTTTGGCTTATCGGGCGAAGACCCTGGTTAATTGGTGTCCTAATGATAAGACTGTTTTGGCAAATGAACAGGTGGTTGATGGCTGTTGTGATCGTTGCGGTACGGAAGTTATACGAAAAGAAATGTTCCAGTGGATGTATAAAATTACTGACTATGCCGACAGATTAATTGACGACCTTGAAAAGGCGGATTGGCCCGAGGTTACCAAAACCGCTCAGCGTAACTGGATTGGCCGTTCGCGCGGGGCCGAAGTCCGTTTCTTATTGCCCAATTCAACGGAGACAATAAAAGTTTTTACAACCAGGGCCGATACTTTGTATGGGGCAACTTATGTGGTGCTTGCACCTGAACATCCGTTGGTTACCAAACTTACCAAGGACCAGTATCTTGATTCTGTCAGTAAGTATTTAGAGGAAACAAAGAAAAAATCTGAACTGGAACGCACTAGCCTGGAAAAGGGAAAAACCGGTGTTTTTACCGGTGCCCACGCTGTTAATCCGATAAACAACGAAAGGGTGCCGATTTGGGTTTCTGATTACGTAATCGGTTGGTATGGCACCGGAGCGGTGATGGCTGTGCCGGCTCACGACGACCGAGACTTTGAATTTGCCAAAAGGTTTGATTTGCCCGTTAAGATCGTAGTAAGACCGAATATGGAGTGGGATTTTAAGAAAGCTGCTTTTGTTGGCGAAGGCACCTTGGTTGAGTCAGATACGTTTACCGGTTTTACCTCGGCTGACGCGCGAGAGGAAATAGTGGAAAAACTCAAAGAAAAAGGTTTGGCTGAATTTAAAAACAACTACAAACTTCATGATTGGGTTTTATCGCGTCAGCGTTACTGGGGAACGCCGATTCCCATGATAAATTGCGGCAGGTGTGGCTACAGACCCGTGCCCGAAAAAGATTTGCCGGTCAAACTGCCAAAATTGGAGGATTATAAACCAAGCGCAGACGGTCATTCGCCATTAACCAAAGCAACAGACTGGCTCAATGTTAAATGTCCAAATTGCGGCGGTGAGGCCGAACGGGAAACCGATACCATGGATACTTTTGTGGATTCGTCATGGTATTTTTTGCGTTACACTGACCCCAAAAACAAAAAAACATTTGCTGATCCGATCAAAATGAAACAATGGCTGCCTGTCGATATTTATGTCGGTGGCACGGAGCACAATACGATGCATCTTCTGTATTCCAGATTTTTTACCAAGGCGATGTGTGATCTTGGTTTGTTGGAGTTCGGTGAGCCGTTTACTGTGCGTAGAAATCACGGGGTTATATTGGGCGCAGACAACCAGAAGATGTCTAAATCGCGCGGAAATGTCGTTGACCCCGATGATCTGGTAAAAAAATATGGATCCGATGCCGTAAGAATGTATCTGGCTTTTATGGGCCCTTATGAGCAAGGCGGGCCGTGGAATTTCGGCGGAATCGTGGGTGTATACAGATTTTTGAATAGAGTGTGGAATTTCGTAAATACAAGAAGATTTGTTTCTAAAACACACGATCAAGTGGCGGCTAAAATTATTAGTTCGGCAATTAAAAAAATAGGAAAGGATATTGAAAATCTGCGTTTTAATATCGGAGTCAGTGAGTTAATGAAGACAGCTAATTCATTAGAAGGTTTGCCTTCGGATGTTGAAATAAGCAAAGACAGTATTAAAACCTTTATTATATTATTTGCTCCTTTTGCTCCACACTTTGCAGAAGAATTATGGACGGATGTTTTGAAAAATAAAAAGTCAATCCACTTGGAAAAATGGCCGGAATATGATCCAAAATTAATTGTTGAAGACGTAATCAAACTAGTGGTGCAAGTTAACGGCAGGACGCGTGATATAATTGAAGTGCCTGTTGGGTTGGGCGAGGCCGTTGTCAGAGAAACTGCGCTGGCTTCAGAAAAAATTAAAAAGCACATCGGACTTAAGGAAATCAGGAAGTTTATATATATACCCGATCGTCTTGTAAATTTTGTGATTTAATTAAAATAAAAGAGGGCTAGTGCCCTCTAACATATGACCGCAACTAGTCGTGTTTTTTTAGCGTCTTAACTGGTAATCCTGTTAATATTTTGGTAGTATCGGTTTATTAATGGAGACAAACAAAGTGAAACAATTTGAGGATATTGTAAACCAGTACCAGCGGGATTTGGTCAATTTTCACTATAGATTCGTGGGTAATCGTTATGAGGCGGAAGATCTGGCCCAAGAAACTTTCATAAAGGCGTACAAGAAATTTGATACGCTCAAAGAGCCTGATAAACTAAAAAGCTGGCTTTATAGCATAGCGCGCAATACGGTCATAGATTTTTTCAGGAAAAATAAAAACAAGCCGTTTGCGTTGGACAGTGCCATTCTTGAAAATGTTGCCGAAGCCACGGCGGTTGATTATCAAGAACGTGTGGCCAATCTTGAGACTTCCAAAGAACTTGAACATTGCATTGAACAGCTAATTAAGGAAGACAGGGCGATTATCAAACTTCTTTACTATGAGGGTTTTTCTTATAAAGAAATTGGCGAATTATTGCACATCAATCAGAACACGTTAAAAAGTCGTCTTCATAGAGCAAGAAAAATTTTGTTCGAGGCCATTCAGACAAACGATACTCTAAAAGATTTGGTATTAAATTATGAAACATAACGACAAACAAATAGACGATCTTATTAGGTTGAGGGTTCAGGATTTAAGCCGGCCTAAATATCTGATAGAACCTCCAGCTGATTTTACCAGACAAGTTATGGCCAAAATCGGCATGATTAACCGGCGTCAGCGCTGGACGGGTTATTTTTTGGCCGTGGTTTTGTCTATGGTGCCATTGGCGGTACGTGAGGCTTGGCTTTTAGTGCGCGGTGATTATTTTTCAGTTTCTGGCTTGCCATTCGGCCAGTTGGTTGTCGGCGCTTACGAATTTTTTCTTTCGCCGGCGGCTTTATATGTTCTCTTGGCGTTGGGTATTCTGGCTTTTCTTCTTCGTGCCAGTAAGCTTCGTCGTGGTTTGGACAACTCCTTTATTAGAATAGCTTAAACCGTTTGATGTTGTTTTTTCCATCGGTAGGGAGGCCGGTGTTCTAAATGTATGCGTTGTATTATTTTAGCGGCAGGCGAGGGTATAAGAATGCGGCCGTTGACACTAGCGACACCTAAGCCGATGATAAAAATTTGTGGTCGGCCGCTTTTGGAATATATTATAGATGCTTTACCTTCTGGAGTGGATGAACTTGTTTTGGTTGTAGGCTATTTGCGGGATCAGATTAGGGACTATTTTGGAGATAATTTCAGCCCCGCACCTTTTTTGGACTGCGTTTCGCGCAATTCAAATTTTCCTGTCCACAAAAGGTGCGGGGTTCGGCGTTTTAAAATAACTTATGTTGTCCAGGAAAATAAGCTTGGCACTTACCACGCCCTAAAACTTTGTGAGCATCTTTTGCATTCCGGAGAGCGATTTTTACTCATATATGCTGATGATCTGCACGATCCTAGGGCTCTAAAACTCTGTGCTGAATCCGAAAATCCAAGTTTGGTAATTGACGAAAGCAAAACTCCTAACAGATTTGGTGTGGTTGAATTGGCCGGTGATGGCAGTGTTGCCGGTATTGAGGAAAAACCAAATAATCCGAAAACAAACTTGGTGTTAACAGGGGTTCAGTTACTCACAAAAGAGGTTATGAATTTTCCGGCTGGAAAGCATTCTAATGGCGAATACTATTTGTCAGACAGTATCGCGCAGATGATTGCGGCTGGTATAAAAGTATATGCGATTAAAACTAACTTTTGGTTGCCCATAGGTTACCCCGAAGATATAAAGAAAGCCGAAAAATTGCTTTGTCCCCAGTCTCATGAAGCGCGGAGTAAAAAATAAAAAAATCGTCGTAATCGGTGGTGGAACCGGGAGTTTTATGGTGCTTTCTGCTTTGCGTCGCTACCCGGTTCATTTAACTTCAATTGTTTCAATGGCTGACAATGGCGGATCAACCGGTCGATTGCGCGACCAATACGGTGTTTTACCGCCGGGTGACGTGCGCCGTGCTTTAGTGGCACTATCCGATGCCCCGCAGACATTACGAGACCTTTTTAATTATCGATTTTCATCAGGCGATCTAAAGGAACATAATTTTGGCAATATTTTTTTAAGTACACTTGAAAAAATGACAGGAAACTTCGCTGAAGCGCTAAAAGTTGTTTCGCAGATTTTGAATATAAAAGGCAGCGTAATGCCGGTTACATTAAAAAACATTACACTCTATGCTCAATTAGCTAACGGGGTTGTCATAAAAGGGGAAACCAACATAGATAAACCCAAACACAATCCGGAATTGCCCATCAAAAAAGTTTGGTTAAGTCCGCAAGCACGTATAAATCCGGAAGCGAAAAAGGCAATATTGTCAGCTGACATGATTGTAATCGGTCCAGGCGATTTGTTTACCAGTATTGTTCCGAATTTTTTGGTTGATGGCGTTATCGCCACGATAAAAAAGTCTAAAGCTAAAAAAGTTTATGTTTGTAATTTAATGACTAAGTTTGGCGAGACCCACTGTTTCAAAGCGCATGACTTTTTGAATAAGGTTGAAGAATACCTCGGTAAAGAAACTCTGGATTATGCCGTTTTTAACAATAAAAAACCGGCCCCTAAAATTTTAAAACGATATCTGGAAGAAAATTCGCATTTTGTTGACGTCTCGGGGTTGGATTTAAAAGGGAAGAAACCAAAATTAGTGCTTGCCAACTTACTTGACCAAGGCAGTTTTGTGCGCCATAATCCCAGAAAGAAGCTGGCCAAAGTTTTAATGGCACTATCCGGTTTTTAGGAAAGGATAAAAGAGAAACAACTTGCCGCTTTTAAGCGGTTATTTATTTTAAATTTTTTGAATTCAACTAAATGAAAATTTTATCTATTGATTTTAATAAAGATTATTCTGATGTTTTACTCGAGGCGGTTAACGTATTGCGCTATGGGGGAGTTATTGTTTATCCAACGGATACGGTTTATGGGCTCGGTGCCAACGCCTGCGACCATCATGCCGTAGATTTGGTTTTTAAAATTAAAAATCGTCCGTTATCAAAACCATTGCCGATTATTGCCCGCAATATAAAATGGGTCGTGGAGTTGGCTTTTGTTCCTCCCAAACTCGAGAAACTCTTGTCAGAAATTTGGCCCGGAACTACAACAGTGATATTGCCGCGAAAAAAAGTTATCCCCACGATTGTTACGGCTGGCAATAAAAACGTGAGAATCCGAATTCCGGATTATACTTTTGTAGATAAACTTCTCGGTAAATACGGTTTTCCCCTTACGGCTACCGCGGCCAACATATCTGGCCAAGAAACGACAGGGGATATAAATAAAATAATTGAGTTATTCCGTAGCCAGATTTGGAAACCCGACTTAATCTTGGATGCCGGAGTTTTGCCGAAATCGTTACCGGCAACGATACTGGACCTCTCTACCATTAAGCCAAAAATCTTACGCGTCGGTCCATCTAAGCCAGGGCAATTAATGAGATTACTTGGGACATGATAAAAGACTTAATAAAAAAAGAAATCGTTCGTCAAGGGAGGGTAATTAATCTTATACCTTCGGAGAATTATGTTTCCAAAAATATTTTGGCGGCTTTGGGGTCGCCGCTGACCAATAAATACTCCGAGGGTTATTCTGGCCAGCGATATTATTTTGGCACCAAAGCGGTTGACGAGATTGAGAATGAGGTTAAGCGGTTAGTTTATAAGGTTTTTAAAATTTCACCGAAAAAATTTGGTGTTAATGTTCAGCCATATTCAGGCAGTATCGCCAACCTTGCGGCTTATCTAGGTTCTGTGAGTCTGGGTGGTAGGATTTTGGCCATGTCCTTGGATCATGGTGGCCATTTGACTCACGGGCACAATGTTAGTCTGACCGGAAAGCTGTTTAAATTTGAGCATTATGGGGTGGTACGCAATGGTTTTATTGATTATGATGAAGTGGCCAAGATTGCCAGGAAATTCAAACCCCGGCTGATTGTTTGTGGGGCCACTGCTTATCCGCGTAAGTTAGATTTTAAAAAATTTCGCCAAATTGCCGATTCGGTTGTTTATCCCAGGCAAAGTCAAGACGGTGTATTACTAATGGCTGACATTTCGCACATTGCGGGTCTTGTTGTTGGCGGAGTGCATCCATCACCGTTTCCGTATGCAGACATTATTACCACTACGACACAAAAAACCCTGCGAGGTCCGCGTGGTGCAGTTATAATAAGCTCAAAACGTAAAGTTAAAAATGAAAAAGAAGTTTTGTCAGACAAAATTGATAAAGCAATTTTCCCCGGATTGCAGGGCGGACCGCAAATGCACACTATTGCCGCAATCGGGGTTTGTTTGGAAGAAGCACTCAAGCCAGATTTTAAAAAGTATGCCAGACAAGTTGTTGTAAATGCTAAAGTATTGGCTGGTGAATTGAAGCGGCTGGGTTTTATGGTTATCACCGGTGGTACTGATAATCATCTGATGTTGGTTGATGTTACTCCGCTTGGCCTAACCGGCAAACAGGCGGGGGAGCGGCTCGAGCACGCCGGTATCGTTGTAAACAAAAATATTATACCCTATGACCAGCGTAAACCATGGGATCCATCTGGCATACGTCTTGGTACCCCCGCAGTTACCACGCGGGGAATGAAAGAAAAAGAAATGGTCAAGATTGCGCGAAAAATTAAAAAAGTTTTGCTAAAATAGTATTATGATTATTGACGGTAAAAAAATAGCGGAAGAAATGTTAGCCGAATTAGCCGAGGAAATGAAAGTTCTTCGGCAAACCAAAGACAAGCCGCCAAGGCTAGCGGCAGTTATGGTCGCCGTCCCCATTAGAAATGAAGCTGATGCCGGTTGGCATCAGATTTCTAACGGGGTAAAAAAGTTTTTGGAGTTAAAGAAAAAGGCCGCAGAGAAAGTTGGTATTGATTTTCGTATATATGAATTTCCAGCAAACATCACAACGCAGAAATTACACAAGGAAGTCGCCGATATTGCCAAAGCCGGAGTAAACCACGGAGTGTTAGTTGAATTACCTTTGCCACTGCACATTAATACCCAATATATTATTAATGCGGTTCCGCAAGAAAAGGACGTGGATGTTTTGTCTGAAAAATCGCAAGGTGCTTTTTTGGCGGACAGGTCGTTAATTTTACCGCCGGCAGTTGAAGCCGTAAAAATAATTTTTGAAAAGTATGACATCAATCCAAAAGGTAAAAATTGTGCCGTTTTCGGTTATGGTTTATTGGTGGGCAAGCCGATAGGTCATTGGCTGGCCAGTCAAGGCGCTACAGTATCAATCATAAATGAATTTACGTCCAATCCAGCGGAACTTTCATGCCATGCAGATATTATTGTTGCCGGTACTGGACAGGAAGACCTGATTACGAAGGACATGATAAAAGAAGGTTCAGTAATAATTGATTTTGCCAAAGATGTTGATTTTGATGAAGTTAGCAAAAAAGCTAGCTGGATTACACCTGTTCCCGGCGGCGTGGGGCCCATAGTTATTGCTGCAGTTTTGAAAAACTTACTTACCTTGTATAAAAAAACCCTCAATTGAGGGTTTGAGCTATTCTTTTCTTTTAAGGACCGGCGGTTTGTCTTCTTCGTCAGTTTTTTGTTCTGGTTGTGCAGTTTCTTCTGTTTTTGGTATTGAAGTAACCGGAGGTGTATTGGGCACAGATTTTACTGATGATAATGGCGGTGCAACAGGAAGAATGTCTTTGCAGGCTTCCTCATCCTTTTGCTCGTTTGCGTAAAGAGACGGCTGGTATTGGTCAGGGTTTTTTGCTTCTTCTTCGTGGGTAATGTCAACAAGCATGCGTACGCGCTCTCGAATTCCGTCAAATTCAGAAGTGTTGTTGGTGTATTCCCTGTTAGGATCTACAGAACGCAACGCTTTTTCTTCTTTGCTGGCCACAAGAATTCTGTCTCCAAAAGCCGGATGTGTTTGGAAAAATGATGTGTGGCTTGCGTAACCAAATTCCGAAGCCATGCGGTCAAACAACGCCGTAAAACCTGCCGGGTCATATCCAGCATGCCAAACATATTGCATTCCAAGTTGGTCGGCTTCCAGTTCAAAATCTCTTGATACGCCAAGAAGATTAAGGTTTAGAAAAAGATCCAAACCACTGAAGCCATATTGCAACAACATGTATACTAAGTAACTAGCTCCGCTTGTAATAATAAGTGCGGTTATTTGCCCGGCCGTTTTTAAAATGCTGAACTTGGCGGCCCGGCTCATAATACGATGGCCATGGCGAGCAGTAACATGAGCAATTTCGTGAGCCAAAGCTCCGGCAAATTCAGCTTCATTTTCCGCTTCT
This sequence comes from Candidatus Yanofskybacteria bacterium, assembly GCA_016181175.1. Lineage (NCBI taxonomy): Bacteria > Candidatus Yanofskyibacteriota > Candidatus Yanofskyibacteriota bacterium. The sequence continues at coordinate 8,979 of JACOZV010000003.1, read as the reverse complement.
AAAATAAGACCGGCATAGACAACTAGAAATCCGCCTGGTTCAGCGAACGCATTTACCACTTGCCGTTTCCGGCCATTCTTGTCAAGAACGGGACGGCCGTTCCATTTCTCGGTTTCGCTCACAACCGTCACACTAAGCGGTACCGTGAGATCGCTATTTCTTGCAATATTTTGTGCCAAACGATTCACGTATTCTGTAATTAACGGATCAACCACTTCTTTAGGGAATTGTCCCGACATTTTTAATCTTTTTAGATCGTCGGCGCCCAGCTGAATATCTTTTTCTTGTCCTTCAAACGGCGATTCAGAACTGCGCGAGCCGATATCAAGAACATTGCCGATTTGTGTCTTAGAGTCGCCAAGTGTCCTTTGGGAAATTGTTCCGTCTTTTGTTTTTTTATCAATTTCCATCGCGGTATTTCGCCAGTCCCTCAAGAGTGTAAGTTTAGAGATCGAAACATCGTAGGCGGTTTGCTTGCTATTAGAAGCAACTATTTGTTGCACCATCTCTTTTTTGATGGCCACGATGTCGCATTTAAGATTTTGGCGGGTGGCAATTGCTTTGGGGTCGGTAACGGATTGCGGGATGTCCTTAAGTTTTTTTTCGGTAGCTTTGATTTTTACCTTCGCATCTTTTTCAATTTTTTTAGCATTTTGTTCTTCGGCTTTACCCGCTTTTTCAATTTCCTTACTTTTCTTATCAATTTCGCCCTTGGCAAAGTCGTGTTTTTCGGCAATGTCGCGTATTTGCCACGATGAAAGTTTTATAATCTCATCAAGAGACGGCGTTGCGGTATTGCCTGTATTGATTTGGCCGGCTTGGAGATTTGCCGACTGGCTCCACAAAATAGTCCAACATAGGAAAATAGAAAACATGTTTTTTGCTGATCTCATCTTACCTCCCCGGTAATTGTTAAGGTTCTTTTACCTTTTTGTTATACCGCCGCTAGCCCCAAAGGTCAAACACAAAATCCGCTTTTAGCGGATTTTGCCCTGCGGAGCGCGGCGTACTCGCCGCGCGGAGCAGTCAATTCCGAACAAGTTACTTCTGGTGCTCGGAGTGGGACTCGAACCCACACGGCCTTGCGGCCACAGCATTTTAAGTGCTGCGTGTATACCATTCCACCACCCGAGCATATTATTTTCTCGGCAAAGCCTCAATCAAAAAATTGTTTCGGGTGTTGGCCTGGGCAATTTTTTGTTGCCCGTGAAAAGCTATGTCTGCTCGCTTTTCACCCACCCGAGCGCTACTGATACACAACTGGACAAAGTGATTTTAACTTATCTTTTTGATTTTTTCAAAGCCCAGCTTGTGGACTTGGAAAGAGAATCAAAAGTTCCGGCATCGCTCCAGAAACCATTCATCAATTCAGTTTTAAGTTTGCCGTGTTTTATGTAGACGTTATTTACATCCGTAATTTCCAATTCACCGCGCGCGGATGGTTTGAGCCGTTTAATTATTTTGAATACGTTTTTGTCATATTGATATAAACCAGTGACGGCATATTGGCTTGGTGATTTTTCAGGTTTTTCCAGTATTTTTATGACGCGTTTATTTTTAAGCACTGCCACGCCAAAACGTTCCGGATCAGCAACTTTCTTTAAGAAAATACTTGCGCCACTACGAAACGTCTTGACCGCTCGAGAGATACTATCTTCAAAAATGTTATCGCCAAGTATCACAGTAACTGGTTTACTATCGGCGAAATCTTCAGCCAAAAGCAGTGCTTGAGCAATACCGCCGGCTTCGTCTTGGACTTTATAAGTAAAGCGGGCACTATAGTCCTTGCCCGAACCAAGGTATTCAACAAAATCACCGGCGTGTTCGCGGTCAGAGATAATCAGAACTTCTTTAATGCCGGCTTTCAGAAGGGTTTGGAGCGGATACTCAATCATTGGCTGATTAAATATCGGGAGCAAGTGCTTATTTGTAATTTTGGTCAGCGGGAGTAAGCGCGTGCCTTTACCGCCAGCAAGGATCACCCCTTTAGTCATAGAGGCCGGGATGGGAATCGAACCCACGTATAAGAGTTTTGCAGACTCACGCCTTAACCACTTGGCTACCCGGCCAAAGTTAATTTTATAGATTTTTTAACATTTCATCAATTTTGTTGGCATGTTCTTCGCTTCGGTCAACTTCAAATCTGATTTTGGGAACTGGCCGCATAGTTAACCGCTTATTCAATAGTTGTTGGATCTGATAAATTCTTTTTTTTATTTTTTCTAAAATCTGATTTTCTTTTACCGTTGGAAAAATCGATATTTTGATTGTGGCGTGCTCCAAAGTAGGGGAAACATCGGCGCCAATTACGGTTACCAAGATGCCGTCATCTTTTTCCAGTTCGATTAAAAGTATTTTAGCGACTTCGTCGCGGAGTAAATCATTTAGTTTTTTAAGCCGATCTGACAAGTTAATTTTTGATTATTAGTTTAAGTGGTTATATTGTTCGTTTAATCCTCTCTTCCTGATAAATTTCTAATACGTCGCCTTCTCTTATTAATTGTGCCGGCGCGGGTTGTGATTGCATGTCAAACCTTATTCCTGCTTCTAATCCTTCGCTAACCTCGGCAACATCGGCCTTGTTGTGCTGCAATTGGCCTAGTTTTCCATTTGAAACTATGACCCCATTCCTTACAACGTCTATCATTGTGCCGCGTGCTAATTTGCCTTGTACAACCTTGCCGCCGACTATTTGCGACTTACCCGTATTTTTAAATGTAGCTAATATTTTTAATTTACCAAGTGGTATACGTTTAATTTCTGGATCTAGCAGATCGGCCATGATTGAACGCGCGGCTTCTACAAGTTCATAAATAATTTCAAAAGTCCGGACGTTAATGTTGTCCCTCTCGGCTAGTTGTTTTGCAGAACCGTCTATACCAACATGGAACCCGATTACGGATGCTTGGGTGGCCTTGGCATTTTTAATATCATTATCGCCAATCAATCCGATGCCATAACTTGTTACATTATAAGTAACCTCTTCAGAATGTATTGTTTTCAATACTTGATCTATGGCTTCCAGAGAGCTTTGCACATCGGCTTTAATTATTAAATTGGCAGTTCTTTTGTTGTTTTTTTGCTCTTCGGTGCTTATCTCTTTGGCGAATAAATTCAAAGATTCGCCCAGCATTAAACCCGCGGCTGATTTTTGAGCGGATTCTTTGTTGGCAGTAACCAGGAATTCCTGTCCGATTCTTGGTGCTGTTTCCCAGCCGAGCATTACGCATGGCTGTGAAGCGATGGCTAAGCTTATGGATTTGCCAAGAAAATCATCCAGTGATTTTACTCTGCCAGTTGCACTGCCGGCAAAAACCCAATCGCCTATCTTAAGTTCTCCTTCGTGAACAATGAGGGTGGCAACCAAGCCGCGGCGACCGTCCATATGCGATTCAATAACCACACCCTTGGCTAGCGTGTCCATTGGCGCAGAAAGTTCTTCCATTTCCGCTACTAGCTGTATCATTTCAAGCAGTTCGTTTATGCCCTTGCCCTTTTTGGCCGATAGTTCTATTACGGGCACTGTTCCGCCATAATCTTCAACCTGTACCTCTAGTTCAGCTAGTTCCTGTCTGACTCTGGCTGGGTTAGCCCCCTCTTTATCAATTTTATTAATTGCTACAATAAATGGAATTTCGGCTTTTTTTATAATTTGAATTGCTTCTTTTGTCTGTGGCTTAACACCTTCTTCAGCGGCTATGACGAGTATGGCTATGTCAGCCACTTTAGCTCCACGTGAACGGATCGCACTGAATGCTTCGTGCCCCGGCGTATCAAGGAAAGTTATTTTTTTAGCATTGTGTTCTGCTTGATAAGCTCCGATATGCTGTGTAATTCCGCCAGCCTCTTTTTCGGCCACTTTTGTTTTCCTGATCTTATCCAGTATTGAGGTTTTACCGTGGTCAACATGACCCAAAACAACCACAATCGGGGGACGCGGTGAATGGTTGGTTTTTAGATTTTGTTCGTCGGCTTTTGATTTAACTGACATGCTAAAAAAAGTAACATTTTTTTGGGTTTTTTACAAACAAAAACCCGCTAAAACGGGTTTTTAAAGGCAAACCTGACTATTAATGTCTTATCTTCTTAAAAAGGATTGAGTTTTTAATTTTATAAGAATTTAAACTTTTGGATATTTCACTAATAAGCAGGGCGCCGAGTATTTCGTAGGACATGAATTTGAGGGCTTCGGGTACTTGTAATTCGGTAAGAAAGCTAACTAGCACCATAATCATTAGTGAAGTCCACCAAACATACACTATAACCTCACCTGGCCTAGCTGCCATTTTTATACCAGTCCAGCGGTTGAACTCTTTATGAAGTATGTAAACGCCCAGTAGTATCAAGTAACTGGTTACTGCTACATCTGGTGTGTCCAGCGAGGGGACCAAAAAATCTGCCCAGCCCATAATTAGTACCATTGCGGTCCATGATGCCAAAAACAGAAATAAAGAATCCCTCACGCCAGTTATCTCGCGCCAGTAAATCCTAATGGTTGTGCTTATTTGAGAGCCCATTTCAAAACGCTACTTTTTGCTTCAAAGAGGGTTCTGAAATGAGCTCTACGTCCACTATTTTTATTATACCACAACACAAATATGAAGATATCAACCTTGCGGTGGGTAAAGGAGAAAAAGACAACAATTTGTCTTTTCCCATAATTTTAGAGAACCATCAGTTCTTGGCTTGAGCGAGGAACGAGCGAAAGCAAAATTCTGTCGAACCGTGTCCGGCAAAGCCGGACCGATTAATGTTCTGTTCAAAGCGGAGGAGGTGAGATTCGAACTCACGAAGAGCTTGCGCCCTTACGGCTTTTCGAGAGCCGCGCCTTCAACCTCTCGGCCACTCCTCCGCCATGAACGGGACGAGCATTGTGCCTTTCCAGGGAAATTTTGCGCCTTCGCGTAGCTTCGGCTAAATTTCCCGTTGAACTCAAGCAGTTGAGTTCAACCCATTCGGCCAACCCACCGATAATCTTAATTATCCCACTTTTTGTTGTTTTTTTCAAGTTAAAACCGAGCAAAGCTCGGTGTTTTTTATTTGTATCTATCCGGGTAGATCGCCAGTAGTTCTTGCAAGCCGGTTTCAACTTCCTGCGGGAATTTAACCTTTGGTCTTTTGGTATATATTTTGTCCCATATTCTTCTGGTTAATGGCCCGACAACCCAGCCGCCGGATACTTGCATGTTTGCACGGCCACTGACACGTTGCATGTAGCGAGGAATTACGATGGGCCTAGGCATATCGTGCCCGATTCTTATACCCATAACAAATTCCGGTGTGCCGCAGACAGTAGAAACATCGCCCGGACCCTCACCAAGTTCTTCATTTGGATTATTGGAGGTGCCGGTTTTGCAGGCAACTTGCTGTTCAATGTTGCGCATGGAGATTTTTGCGGTGCCAACCTTTGTTGTTGCGCGCATCAGGATTAATTCTTTTAGGGCTGTTTCTTTTGAAATTGACCTGTATGTTTTAGATTCAGGCGCTTGATAAAGCAGTTCACCGTCTTGGTCTTTAACTTCCAAAACAAGTTTGGGCGGCAAGTACAAACCGTCTCTGAAAAACACCGCATATGCATTTACTAGTTCCAGAAGATTAACATCCGAAGCGCCAATGGCGGTTGGGAGCAGGGGAATGATGCCATCGCCGGTGTCTTTAATGCCGGGCATGCGAAATATTATATTGCCGCCTGGATCCTTAATTATTCCTCGGACGCCCCAAATGCCCATCCTATGCATAGTATCGACCACTTTGCCCATTCCTATTTCCATTGCCAAACGGAGTGTGGGCAGGTTGACTGATCTGATTTGGCCCACATAGATAGGTATTTGGCCCAGAGGGACCGGATTGTCTTCCCTAAAGTTTTTTGGAACCCACGGTTTGCCATAGGCCCCGCGCATCCTAAATGGAGAGTTGCCGATCGTGTCATCAAAAGTTTTACCTGCTTCAAATGCCGCGGTATAGACGAACGGTTTAACAGCAGACCCCACCGATCGCAGAGCCATTGCCCGGTCGTATGGCGTTTCTAAATAGTTGTGTCCGCCGACTATTGCTGTTACACAGCCGGTTTTTACATCAACCATTACCGCCGATCCATCAATCGGGTTGGTTTTGCTTGCCACGTTGTGAAGCTTTTCGGGGTTTTCCACTTCTTTGTTAAGTTCGGCCAGTAAGCGGGCAATTTCTTCATTTACTATTTTTTGGATATCGGCATCAATGCAGGTTCTTATCCTTAGACCGCCGAAAGTCGTAATCTCTTCATCCTTGTAGCCATCATGCATGAGCATTTCTTTAACCAGCCTTGTTCCATAACCGAATTCCTGATTTTTTAGTGGTGTTAACTTTATGACATCCGGCTGGAGTGATTCCTCTTTTTTGAAACTGGCCCTGGTGTAGTCACTGCGGCTTATGAAGCCTTCTTTTTCCATGCGCTTTAAAACCCAATTATAGTGATCCTTTGCTTGGATCAAGCGGGCGCTTTCTATGGCCAACTCTGTTTCGTGTCTCTTTTTTAATTCTTCTTTTTCTTTTTCTGTTGAGTTTGGCCGTAAATCAATTTCCTCTGGTTTTTTGAAAATAGGGGAGTATTTTGACGGATATTTATTCAAGCTTGCCAGAATTGATGCTTCTCTTAAGTTGATGGGCTCGGTTCTGATATTTTTACCGAAATATAATCTTGTTGCCTCCGCCACGCCATATGCGCCGTTGCCAAGCCATGGCAGATTCAAAGATGCTTCAAGTATTTTTTCTTTGGGGTACATACGGTCCAATTTGATGGCCACACGTGCTTCTTTTATTTTTCGTTTAAATGTTGGCGCGCGGTTTCTAAAATCAGCAACTTCTTCTTCAAAAATCCGCCGTGCCACTTGTTGGTTAATGCCACTGGCGCCGGATTTGGTCCAATACTCAATTCCTATCTTAAATAATAAGTTTCCAAAGGTGGCTCTTCCTATGGCTAGCGGATCAATACCCGAGTGATTATAAAATCTTTGATCTTCGGCTGCGATAAAGGCATTTTTAACAACAGCGGGTATTTCGCTCGCCCTTAGCGGGTCTCTTATTTCGTCATTGAATACTCCGATTTTGGTTTTGTTGTCGTAGGCATAAGCATATGATGCCTTTTTAAAATCAGAATGGGCAAGTTTGCTAAAATCCAGTGGTTTGCCATTGTCGTCATTTAAATCGCCCACAAAGGGGATATTGCCGGTGTAATAATAGAAAGCATAATAACTGCCGGTGGCAAATGACAAAAATCCGAGCAGGACCCACTTTAACCACGGTTGCCGCCTAATCTTTATGACCCAGTAGTCTTTTTTAAGTCTCTTTTTAAACTTTTTCAAGAAATCTCTGCTTGCGGGTGTTTCCAAGAGAATCTCCGGTAGTTGTTAATGAACTTAATTAAAAAGATGCTAGCATTTTTGAGCTATTTTTTCAAAAAATTAGAGTAGCGGATATTCTGCTAAAACTTAGAAACGGCGACAAGAACAAGGCCAAATACGATGCTAATGATGCCGGCACCCTGAAGAAGTGAGACATGTTCCTTAAATAAAATCAGTCCTCCTAACGTGGAAACAACGACGGTGCCCCCGTATATGATGGGAAAGGCATAAGACAGATTAATTCCCCTTGAAAATGTTTTAAGCAGAAGAATAGAGAAAAGCGCTATTGAAATTCCTGCCAAAACAGAAAACATAATTCCCGAAGTTTTGGTTGCGGCAATTTCTAGAGGTTTTGTAATTCTCAAAAACAAATAAACCGACAAGGGCACTATCGCGCCCAGACTGTTAAAAATAGACGGGCTTAGATTGGCGTCGATTTTCCCGCTTGCCCTGGAAACGAAAATACTAAACATGCCGTTTAGGATAGCTACAAGGATTATAAGAACAGTAGTACTCATCCGAGGTGCAGAATACTTGAATTAGTCCGAACCGCTTTCGCCGCCTGCGGCGGCGAGGAAGTACCCCCGCGAAAATTCGGAAAGGCGGCGGAGCCGCACGAATGACAATTTCAAGTTTTTCTAATGAGTTAATGATAACTCATTTCGATGCATTTTTCAATCTAAAAATTATTGAAAAATGCATTGATTGGCGGCAAATTCTTTGTTCTTTCAAATTAAAAAGAAAACCGCGCCGGTGTTAGCCGTAGCGGTTTGTGAGGGAAGGAAGTCTCTCTACTTGCTACCTAGTTAGCCTTAGTAAAGAAAACCCTCTCCAGTTTTTGAATCTGTCCTTTTGCGGTCGATTCGCCTTGGGGAAGTCTATCCTCAAAGAGATAAAGAACTAGACACCGGATTTTGAGATTCGGCCGTAGGGAAAGAAATTCTTTGATGAGTGGCTCTACCAGCTCGTAATCTCCAAGACAATGGGAGTATATATGCACTTCATTCAGCTGAGAGTTGTAGTGTACATTGACTCGTAGATGCTTCTGTCTGGTGAATGACCTACCCAGCAGCTTGTGGTTGCGGAAGAACATGTTCTCAAAGATCGAGACACCAAAAATCCTCCTGCTCTCAACCAGCTCCATGCACACTCCATTGTTGTACCAATCTTTATGCCACCCACTTTCAACAGAAAGAGGAAAGAGACAAAACTTGGCCATCTTATCGGTCAATGAATGGATGAACGAGTTTAGAGCAGTCAGTATATCATTCTCCTCCTCTATGAGACTTTGACGATATTCCAAACGCGAGATGGTCACTGGAAAATCGAGTACTCGGTCAAGCATCAAGGATTCTACTGGGTACATTGTATTCTCCTTTCAAGGAACTTGATTTTGGGCTATTGCCCAACGCTAATAAAGAATATAGCATATACCATACTCCAAGTCAAGGGCAAATAAAAAATCAGCACTTTTGCTGAAATTATCCTGAAGGAATCTTATGAAAATTTTTCTTTTCTGCTTCTACAAAATATGGTTCGAGCCGATGTTTTTAACGGGTTCTTTTGCGGTTTTGATTCGTGCGGCTCCGCCGCCTTTCCG